>CAZRMH010000297.1:0-10444 GCA_964600935.1 uncultured Candidatus Obscuribacterales bacterium | reverse complement strand
GGATTCGCGCGCTTTCAAATTTCCTGAAGGTTCGGTTAAGGGGTACGATTTTAGTTTTAGCGGGTTGAAAACGTCTGTATTACGTACTGTGGAAAAATTGCCGCAGCCGCTGCCAGTGGCCGATCTTGCTGCGTCTTTCCAAGACGCGGTTAACAGGGTTTTGTTCAAGAAGACTCTGCAAGCTGCTCAAGAGCTCAATCTCGACAAGATTGTTTTAGCTGGTGGCGTGGCTGCAAACAGCGATTTGCGAAGACGGTTTTCGGATCTGGAAGGTGGAGAAATTTCCGTTTTCATCCCCTCGATGAAATACTGCACCGACAATGCGGCAATGGTCGCCTCCTGCGCTTATTTTGCAGGCGTTGAGACCGGTCTGGATTGCATGGCATATTCGCGGCAAGCAATATAGAAGCTTCTTTGAACAAAGTTTTGGGCGTTCTTGCTAGATCGCGAGATTTAGGGAGCTTTTCGGACGATTGAACCAGTCAGGGGCGATATAGGGTTAGCCGGTCGATTGGCTGTCGATTAGGGGTTAGCCTGAAAGTGCGCGCAACTTCTTGTTCTGTCCCGGTTCTGTGGGCTTTGGTGGCTGTCGTTCATCCTTGGCTGTAGGTGTTTTCCATAGCTTTTGGTTGTATAAAAAATTATGGCTTAATCGACACTTTGTCGTTCAAGTTGCAAGGTATCGCGCAATTTGCGTGAGCTTACATTCCGTGCCAAGTGGTCTTCGCTGGGCTTGTTCTGGTTCTCGTCAAAATTTGTCGGACAAAATCGTGAAAGGTTTCGAACTTGTGATCAAAACGGACGAGCCCTATGGGGACTGCCATATTTCTATAGCAATTCCCCTATACTAGCCTCGTTTCGTGTTCTACGATCAGTGCGCGCATGTTAGCATGGGTTAAACTGCCGAAATATGCGGTTTGCAGCGAGGGAAGCGTCGAATTAGTTCGTTTTTGCCTTTCGCTAAGGATAACCCCTATGGATCACAGGTTGCCCATTATGGTGTTCGATGATAAACAGCTAACGTGTCGTGATTGTCAGAAGTTTTTTGTTTTCTCCGCCGGAGAACAAGAATTCTTCAGTGAGAAGGGCTTGATTAACGAGCCTAAGCGCTGTCCGAACTGTAGGATTTTAATGCGCGTAATGCGTAACGGCGATGACCCGACCAAAACGGCCGAAGTAAGCTGTGCTGAATGCGGTTCCCCGACAAGAGTCCCTTTCCAACCAAAAGGTTACAGACCAGTTTATTGCAGCTATTGCTTCAGAACCAAGAAGCTGGAAGAAGACGACGTCAAGGTTGAAGAGCACGAAGTCATAGTCAGCGACGTGGAAATTGCCACCGCCTGAAGACTGACGACAATTTAATAGAATTTTGCTGACGCACCTTGGAGACCAGGGTGCGTCTTGTTTTGGGAATGAAATCAGACTTTGAGTCCGGCACTCGTTGATTGTCGCGCTTTTGACATCCAGGCATTCAAACGGAAAAGGGTTTTGTTAGATTGGGTAGAATAAAATTCCTCGAAGTTTAAAAGGAGTCTAGTCAATTGGCAGGTGAGGAAAATAATTCCGCCGCGCCGCTACCGCCACCGCCCTCTGATGACCGGCGCAACCGGATATCGGATCAGGATGCCGAGCGTGGTGTGGCTTATGTAGACCGAGGGATCAGCCAGGAAAAGCTGGAATCATTAAAACTGTTTTTGAAAACGGCAACGGCTGATGACATTGCAACCATCCGCAAGCTGTATGGCGATAATCTTGCCGTTCTCAGGTTGATTGGTTTCGAGATTGAGGACAGTTAAGTTTCAATCTAGATCGATTTGAAACTGTAAACTTGATATCGAACCCGCTCCTGCGGGGCATGCAAGTAATGGGTGGATTTGCAAAGAGAAACTCGAGGTGTACAGACTTGGGAAGCCAAGCTACAGTTGGTTTCATCGTTCCCGTATAATACTCTGAGTTTTGTCCTCTCTCGATCTGGAAGGGCCAGTCGCACGGGTGTAGGATTTGGAAATATCTATGAACACAACAACCGAACCGTGCCCGAGCTGTGGGCGACCGACGCCCGAAGGTGAGCGTTGTGTTTACTGCGCGACAGTAACGGATCTTGATCTGAAGAGTCTGCAAAGCGATTATCTGAAAGCCGAGGGCGATCGCGATACGAGTATTCCAAAGTCTGTCTGCGTCATCGTTCAAAAGACGGGGCAAAAAATTCCGTTGAGAAGCTCCAAAGTGAAGATTGGAAGAGATCCTTCTAACCAGGTTGTCATCCCTGATGACACATTCACCTCGCGTCATCATGCCTGGATCACCTTTGAAGAAGGTGATTTCTGGATTGAAGATCTGGGCTCCACCAATGGTAGCTTGCTAAATGGACACCCTGTCGTAAAACGACAGGTGCTTTCCGCCGGAGATAAAATCCGTGTGGGGCATACAGAATTGACTTTTGAAGCGGATAATCACTAAGAGTTAGTCGGAGGCCGAGAACTAAAGAGATGGCTAGCCCGGGTGGTGCCAATCGGATCGAGCTAGAGAGTCAGATTCTCTGCGCTGCCTTGCGTCAAAGCTGGGCTGATACTGACGTGACTGGAATGGTGAAAGCCTGCCAGGAACTCTATCAATTGTTTCCTGACTTACTGCCGCCGCCGAAGAGTGAGCAAGTCGACTTACCGTCGAATTATTACGACCTGCTGGAAATCGCATGTGACGTCAATCCAAGCATGGTTTTGGCCGCATACTTCAAAGCTATTAAACGGTTTTTGCGCGAGCATCCAAGTCCAAAAGACTTGAAAGAAGACTATTACAGGTTGCTCAACGCCGGCTTTATATTGAGAAAACCAAGACTGCGTCTCAGTCACGATTTAATCGTGGCTCGCGGTGCGCTGGTTGAAGGGCACGTTATTCCGGAGGACGGAACGCTCGAGATGATCGAGCAACCGACCGAAGTGGTTTCCGAACCAGCCAAAGTCGAAGAGCGTCAAATGGTCACGACGCAACCGCTCCTCGAATCGGTGCCGATGCTGATCGACTTGCTCAAGCAAGCGCAATTCATTGGACCTGCTGAAGTTCAAGCTCTCAAGAACCAGATGAACCTCTATCCGGATATCTCGCTTGTGGACCTCGTTCTGCAAGCCGGTTATGTCACTGAGCCTGAGATGAAGTCGCTGCAGTTGGCAGAATATTTGCTGACTTCTCAAAAAATCACGATGGGTCAATTTGCTGTCGCCATGTTCGACGAGCGAACGACAGGTATACGCATGGCCGAGTCTCTGCAAGTCAGAGGCTGGCTTTCGAGCGAAACGCCTCCGCCGAGCTACTAAATTCAACTCTACTCGCAAATCGCGGATAACGTTATTCTCAGCTGCATTCCAGCGCTTTGAATGTTAGTATATTGCAGAATATGGCTAACGCAGGCGCTCTTGGCGGGGCAATGCGGCTGGGGTGACTAATAATGTCTTTGGGACCCGACAGTTGGTGTCTGCCTGGCAGCTTGCCACGACACAAGCTGCGTGCCTACGGTCGGATCGCCGGAGTGCCAGGCGGTGCAGAATACCGACGCCTACTCAATTTCTTGTCAAAACATGCATCTCAAGGCGAACGCGAACTGCTCAATGTGACGGTCGTTCCTAACTTCGCTCAAGTGCCGCAGATCGTTAATCGGAGAATTCGATCGGCGGCGGGTGATCGTTTGATTCCAAAATCGGAGACGTCATTCAACAATTCAGTTCCGAATCCGACAGCCTCGGTCGGTTGGAACACGATGAATTCGCTCCCCGCTAATAGTTCTCGAGCAGTCTTTCAAGATGACACCCAGCCAATGCGCGAGCTTGGCGAAGCCTCGCCGTTCGGTGAGCCTTCGAGTCAAGGAGAAGTGTCACTGGTCGGGGAAATTCCAACGTTTGTCATTCCCCGCGCTCAACAAACGCGCGAGCCATCGCAATGCGTCGTTCCGCTAGAGGCTAACAATCTTTCGTTCGCTCCAGGCGCAGTCGAGTTGTCCATTACGATGAGTGATGTCCAGACTGATTTTTCCGTTTCGGAAGGTACGCCGATTTCGCTTGGCGATGTGAGTTCCGCTCAAGCCTGGCCCAGCGCCGAGCCCGACCGACGATTAGCTGGTCGATTGCGCAGAGCGCTGGCGAGAAGCCAGCGAACAGCAGATCGACAGACCGCATACCAGCGGCTGTGTGCAGCGATGGAACAGCAGTACGAGAGTCGTTGTTCAGAACCTCCAGGCTTCTCTGAGTCTGCCGATGTTCCCCTTTCGCGCCTGGGCGAACAGCGCTCGCCTGAGGAGCTGAAGAAACAAATCGAGCAACTGAACCAGCTCATGCCTGATCATTTGTTGAGTCCGCCAATCTCGGCGGAGTCTTCACCGCCACTTCACTCGGACGTTCCAAGCGAGATCGTCGAGCGTGTTGCCGGCGTTCAAAACGAGGATAGTCAGTTCCTTGGGCACCTCTCGACTCTGTTAAATCAATGGTTCGACAAGGAAAGTCTGGAAGCTCGGGAAGAGCCAGAACCTGCTCCGCAAGGATTGGAAACCAGGCGCGAACGTACTTATGCGATGCTGAAGAAGACCGCTGCAGAGAAGCTTGAATCTAGACGTCTCATGGAGCGGCTTAGTAGTGTCAGTGAAGACGGCGCTGGTGGTTCGAATGCACCAGATTCGAAAGCTACTGAAGATCGAGTCGTCGAGCCAAACAGCGGTTCTCGTTCGAGCAAACCCATCGGTGCGACAGACTCGGGTAGTCAGGATCAAAAAAACGCGCGCATCAAAGTTCGAGCGGAGAGTCCGTCTTTGCCTACATCTCGGTGGTCCGGAAATTCCGACCAGGCAAGAGATAACCAGGATTCCAATCCGCAGTCTCGAAACTCGAGGCGGCCACAACGCTTAAACGCTAGCAGCTCAAACGTGGATCGGCAGCATCCCAGTTATGCCGAAAGCCGCAGACGGGCACGCAACAAGGATGCACGCCATGAGGGCGCCAGGCAGGTCTCAGCATTGCCGAACGGCATGCGTAAGGAAGAGTTGGGCGACGGCTCATACGTTCTGAAAGATGCTGTGGGTCGCGTAACCGAGACACGGTCTCATGATGGCGCGATCATGAGTTTTACCTACGACAATCGCGGTCATCTCAAATCGTTTGTCAGGTCGGATTTGTCCGGCAAGATTCACACGACCGGTCTAAAAGATCGGCATGGCGTCATCGTTCGCGATGAGCATGGCAGTCTTCGTGCGCAGGGTGATTCGATGACTGTTGATACGAACGGCTGCGTCAGTATTCGGAAGTTTGATGGTCAGTTCTGGAGTCTGGATGTCTTGCGAGGCATCCACATTGAACGACGGATTTTGGAAGACGCGAAGGGAAATTGGAATTGTCTGACGGCGCTACTGACTTGCGACGGTTTTCGCATGGTCACTCGATTTCAGAAGTTGCAGGAAAACAAACGCGAGAGTTATAGAAAATATGGCGACTGGTTAGGAAGCCTGGAGTCTAGCAAATTTCGATTCTATGGTCGGGACGGCTCGATGATCGAATTTGAAAATGATGAGGATTTGGAGGCTCTGCGCCCATCGCGCATCTGGGCCGCAGGATCTCGTGCAGTCGATCGTGAATGGGTCGGTCGCCGACAAGCAGGCACAGCCTGGGATGCGGTCCATCGATATATATCGCAGTACCTTTCGGCTCTATAGTTTGCGCGGGCGCTTATTGCTAATATTGTGGCTCGATCACTTAGAAGGATGGGATAGATGACAGAGGTAATTAAGTTCGGCACTGATGGCTGGAGAGCCTTGATCGCCGATGATTTCACTTTTGCTAACGTCGAACGGATCGCTTACGCCGTCGGACTCTACGTGAAGGCTAAGTATCATAAAAACGCCGAATATAAAGTCCCCGTTCTGATTGGCTATGACACACGTTTTCTTGCCGACAAATTTGCTGAACGCGCAGCTAAAGTGTTGATGGAAATGGGCGTTCCCGTCAAAGTCTCAAGCCGAGACGTGCCCACTCCTTGTATCGCCTGGGCGACGCAACATGAACCGACCGCCGGCGCAATTCACCTTACAGCCAGCCATAATCCGCCCGAATACTGCGGAATTAAATACATTCCTGAGTACGCCGGTCCCGCGACCGATGAGATCGCTGAGGAAATGCTTTCGTACCTGGCTCATACGCCTGAGCATATTCCATACTCGAAGGAAGAAGTGAAACACTTCGACCCGCAGCCACCATATCTGGCGGCTCTGAGCGAGTTCGTCAATATGAAGAAGATCGGCAATGCCGGTCTAAGAGTCGGCTATGATGCGCTCTACAGCACAAGTCGCGGTTATCTCGACCACATTCTCAAACAGTGGGGAGTTAACGTGAAGTCGCTTCATGACTGGCGTGATCCCCTGTTTGGCGGTGGTATGCCTGAGCCCAAGAAGCAATTCTTGCGCTATCTGATTGGCATGGTTAAAAACGAGAAGATGGATGTTGGTCTTGCAACCGACGGAGATGCCGATCGTTTCGCCATTATTGATGACCTGGGCAATTATTTGTCACCAAACCAATTGCTTTGCTTGCTGACGCGCCATATGGTCAAAAACCGCAAGCAGACTGGATCTATTGTTCGCACTGTCGCGACGACACATCTACTCGACCGCCTTGGCGAAATCTACGGCTGCGACATCATTGAAACTCCAGTTGGTTTCAAGTTCATCGGCGAAGAAATGCGCCGCGGCGATATCCTGATTGGTGGGGAAGAATCGGGTGGTTTGTCCGTTAAAGGGCACATCCCTGAGAAAGATGGAATCCTCGCGAACCTGCTAATCATCGAGATGATCGCGTACGAAGAGAAACCGCTTTCGCAAATCTGGGAAGAGCTGCAAGAAGAAGTTGGAATGCAATTCCACTTCTTGCGCGGTGATTTGATGTTGACGATGAGCACGCAAAAGGGTCTTATTGAGCGGCTTACCAACGATCCGCCAAAGGAAATCGGTGGCGTCAAAGTAACGAAGGTCGGAAGGAAAGACGGTTTAAAACTCTATTTCGACGATTACAACTGGATGCTGATTCGACCAAGTGGTACAGAGCCACTTGTCAGGCTCTATTTCGAGGGGACTTCTCTCGAGCAAGTGGAGCGGATCGCCAAAGATTTCAACCTGCAAGCGCAGCGCATTGTTGATGAACTCGACGGGGGCAGCGCAAAGGTAGACTCGAAAAGTTGCGAAGTGAACAACAAGAAGTCTGGTGATACTGCCGGGTTGCTTCAGGCACCGGTTTCGTAAAAAGATTGTCAAACGGTCGGGGGCGATGATTCAACCAAGCCCCCGGCTGTTAAACTCTTTCTGGAAGCAAAGAGGCTGCGCCAAGTGAACGATAGAAATAAGAAAATGAATCTCTTGAAGCAGATTGGCATAATGGCTGTTCTGCTATTGGGCGTTTTCCAGGTGGGCAGAGCAATCCACCACAGCGTCGAGCGCCAGATTTTTCTCCACAAACAATCAATTGCTCTCAAGGCTGGCGAAGCGCAGGCTGAAGAGATCAACAAAGAGCTGCGTGATGGTCTCAGCAGCTATCGCTCTAATGCAGGTATCGAGCGACTCGCCAGGGAGCGCTTAAATCTCGCCGGTACCGACGAAGTCATAATTCGCATAGCGAAGTAATCAGTCCAAAAAGGAATCGCTCAAGGCGCCGTAACAGTCCGAGGATGGGGTTGGTTTATCTGTCTTTGTCGAACTTTATCGGACTGAAAACATCCCAACAACAAGGTCACCCAAGATTTTTGGGTGACCTGTAGCTCAAGTCCGAAGGTTTTATTTAGGCCAGTTGGCGATTAGCGAACAATTGCCCGAGACAACCAGAAAGATCTGACTGCACGATAAGTCGTGAGCATTTTCATCTTCAGGGGAGTGCTGTGGACAACGGGTGCTACCGTCACTACTGGAGCAGGCGTAGGTCCGAGAATAATCGGTCCACTTGCGAACGATGATGTCGCAAATACTCCGAGTCCTAGTACACTAGCCAGCAATGCTGACGCGAGAATCCGTTTTTTCATTAGTATTTTCACCTCCGAACTTCAGGTGTTTTTAACCGGGCTAACCTGAGTTATTTTGACTATTATTGAATGTACCCGGACAGTCCATCTTGACATTTATCATAGCATGGTCGCCGTGCATTAGAAATAGTAAGAACCCCATTATTGTAGCCTCGTTTTGGAGATCAACTTGCAAGATTTTTTTCTTGTCACCTGTATATGCATCCTAGCTTTGATGGGGCACGGCGCCGTCAAGGTCAAAGCCTTTCAATGGATTGTCCGAATAGTCATTATCGGCACAATTATTTTTGAACTGGTAACCACGGCGGAAACTCAAAACGCACCGTTCGCTCAATCGGTTCTCATGGGCACGTGTATCGCCACATCCGTTCTCCTCTTCTATCACGGAAGGCGGCTCTACTCCTGGCTGTTGACTTCCCTTGACGGTATTGCATCTCTTCGAGTGCTCACAGGTCCAGTCAGGCATCATATGTCGGTCATCAAGGCGATGTTTAATCGAACTGTCTTTCAGCCAGCCTCTTATCCAAACATGGTTGGTCTATTCGTCTACGTCACAGCACTCGGATTTATGTTGCAGTCGGTCAATCCGATTTCGATGGAATTTCCATCCATTCCAATTCCAATCCCGGCTTCGCTCCAACAGCTCTTTTCTTATAACGGACTTGGGCTTGTAATGCTGAGTTTCTGCGGTGTTGGAATTTTTGTCTCTCGCGACTGGAAGTCGGCGTTCAAGCGCCTTGGTTGGGAGAAACCAACTCTCAAGCAGGTTGGCATCGGCTTGTCGCTGGTTGTGTTTAGCTTCTGCTATGACCTTGTGTGGGCGATATTCACTCATGGTGCCGCTGGGCAGGACATGGCGACGAAATTGTCCGGTTACAACTCGGGAACGTTCGCATCCGGCGCCGACCTGAGCGCATCCATAGTTCTTGCACTCGCGACCGCTCTCTGCGCCGGCATAGGCGAAGAAACTTTGATTCGTGGCGCACTCCAACCTGCCCTCGGAATTGTGCCCGCAGCGATCCTTCACGGCGTGCTACACGCACAATTCACACACGCACCTATTCTCATTATTCAAATCGCAATCTGGTCGATTGCTTTTGGTCTGGTGAGACGCTTCACCAATACTACGACAACGATCATCGGACACGCTGGGTTCAACTTCGTGACGACCTTCCTTTTCGCTTTCAACCCGTGACGAAAACTTATGAGCGCTTATTATCGGGGCTGAGAAGCTCGCGACTTTAGGTTGACCTGAATCGCCTGTGGAAAGTAGATGCTTGCGTTTTTGTAATGCGTTTCGTTTTCTTTAGAATTTCTGCAGTAGGTCACGACTAGCTCGCCAGGATTTCGCGCTAATTCTTGATGGGCCTTTGCGCTGTACAGAATAATGCTGTCGTCTTTCTCGGGACAGTCGTAAATTTTTATTCGTTCGCTCCATGGTCCGTGTGGTGTCATTGCGTGTCGAATGAAAATTTCTTTGCTGAATGGCGGCATGTAAACCGCAATGAGTCCAGGTATTCCCTTAACCTCAGAAATTGACATTTCGGGCGCGGCGTCGGCAAACAGTATCGATAAGTCTTTCGAGTTCTTTGTCCAGGTCGAATTTTGAGCGTTCTGGTCAGAGTTTTTTTCCTTAGTGGCGAAACTGCTGAGATATTCTATATGTCTGAAGTCGAGTCGTTTAAACTGTTCGCGTGAAACGCGACAAACGGCTGCGGGATGTACGTTTAAACCGTTTTGATGTTGCCTGGCGCTGCAGTAAACATATACGAACTTGTCATCACATATGGTGGCAGTTCCATATTCTAATTTCTCTCCATCATTACCTAGATCGGCGTACGTAAGTTTCCAATCTTTCGGAGAGTCCAGCGGGTTGTCGATTCGGACTACCGAATCAGAGACTGTTCGAAATTGAAACGGTTCAGGTTTCGATTTGTCCGTTGTAATCTTATGGAGGAAAACGAATAATTTTCCATCCAGAGTGATACCATCGCCAGGCCAATAATAGGAACCTGTTTCCTTCGGTGTCCATAAAGATGATGACTTGCTGCCGTTCTTTATCCATTTAAACTGTAAAGGTTCGATATGAGTTCGTCCCAGTTTTTGAATAGCAACGGTATTGTTCAACATCAAACAATCTCGAGGACGTTCGTTTCCTTTTAAATCGCCTATCCAGGTGTCGCCAAATGTCCATAACGTCGTTGATTCATTAATGCGCGTGGAGTAGGCTCCATCAGCTCCAATCCAGCCTTTGGTCTCGGTTTTAAACGCCGCCGTAAGCTCTGGATACGGGACAGCAGGTGAGGCGACGCCGATGGCACCTTTTGCAGCCGCTATCGGCGTCGCCCGGAGCTCGTTCGAGCTAGAACCACTACAAGCAAAAGGCACTGCCAGTAGTGCTAGC
>CAZRMH010000296.1:0-10467 GCA_964600935.1 uncultured Candidatus Obscuribacterales bacterium | reverse complement strand
GCTCTGATTTCGCAGAACCTTGGACACCATCTGAAAGGGGAAGGTCCAACCGACGAATTGGTTGCCGACTTGCTGGAACATCAGGTCGTGCCACCGAAGATTCGAACCTGCCACCATTAGCAGTACCGCGCGGATTATCGCGTTGAATTTTAGCAATCGATGGAGCGTTTCGATCTATTAAACTCTCGAATTTGGTTGTCTGCAGTCTGTCTGACTTCAAACCATCAACCTTTGCCGGTTCAAGGTTTGAAGCGGCAGTCTTAATTGTAGGAATTCGCACTGCCGTGCCGAGGATTTTCGAGTTCGACAAGCCTCGAGTCTCGTTAGTGCCAATGAGTAGTTTCCCGTCAATGCCAACTGCTGGTTTTCCGTCTTTGCCGATGATGGGTCTACCACCCTCGCTCTTTTGATCGGATCCGCGAACATTTTCCTTCAAACCCGCGTTATCGTTCTGAGCGGTTACGCGAACATCCGCTCTAGCGCCAGAGATGCCCTGACGACCATCACCCGAGGTACCACCCTTAGTACCATCACTGGGTCCCGGCGTAGAGTTTTCTCTCATTCCAAGCTTGTCTTTAGGTCCGGCGTTCACAGCAGCCGATCCCTTTATGATGGCTTCTTTGGCAGCGGGTTCCCTGTTACCAGAACTTTCCTTGGCACCGGCAAGTTCCTTTGCGCCTGGAGGTTCTTTCGCACCGGCAAGCTCTTTTGCACCTTTGGTACCAGAAGCACCGGATTTAGTGGCAGAAGACTCTGGCGCTTTTGCAGCGGCTCCGTCGCTCACCAAAGGCTGTGACTTTGGTCCTCTGGGTGTTCTACCATCACTGGTACTCGGAATTCTTCGACCATCGGTCCCAGGCACGCTATCAGCGGTCTTCGCCGTGCCCATCACATCTTTAACTGGACGAGAGCCGCCGGTGATAGCAGGAGAAGTTGAATCAGCTTTAGGAGTCTTATCGCCCCGACCCGCAGGCGTGCTGGGCTCGCGAACATCTCCTCGTTTGACAGGAGTGCGCGTGCCGATCTCCGCAGCTCGCGGACCTCTCTGTGGACGATCGTCCACAGCATGCGTGCCAGGATCTACCTGCGGAGTCGCCTTTTCCTTTCCGGCTCTCGGATCAAGTTTAACAGGAGGATTAGACCGATTGCCACCGAATTCGGTGCCGGTCCAGGGAGCCTTGATTGTTTTGACTTCCGCAGCGTTCTGACGAATGTCGACTCCATTCTCAGTTTTAGGATTCAGACCCTTGGGACCAGCTGCTACTGTAGGAATTTTTCCAGCGTCAACCAGCTGTTTACCGCCCAGAGGATTAGTAGCGACACCTTGAGGCATCTTCCCTGGCACCTTCACACCATCAATCGGCTGCGAAGGAGCCGGCGACTTAGTTCCATCAACTTTTCGTGCGTCGGGGCTTCTGGTCTCGCCTGGATTTAACTCAGTGACACCCGGCGGCAATCTACCAGGCACCCTCGAACCATCACCGGGTTGCACCGGAATTGGAGATTTGGTCCCATCAACTTTTCCTGTTTCAGGTTGCCTGGTCTCACCTGCGGTGGCTCGTGGTCCCTTCGACTCCGCACCAGGAGTCACTGGAGGTGGATTCTTACCATCAGTGACATTGGACGGAACAACAGGTTTTACACCTTCAATTTTCGGAGGAGGAAGTTTCGTACCATCCCCAAAACTACTCGGCGAATGACCAACAGGAGCAAGTTCCGGACCAGACCTGGGGCCAATATTGTTCGGTTTCGCTTCGTTAACACCAGTCGGTCCCTCGACTGACGCTCGATTTGCTGGTTTCAAACCTGGAGGCGAAGAAACGAGGTCGGTCCTCGGGGCCGAATGACCAATAGCACCACTTTCAATACCAGATACCGGCGTGCCATTTACCGGAATCTTATTAATTCGAGAAACATCTGCAGTCGGTTGACTCAAAATTGGACTGCGCTCAACGACCGTCCCTAGGTCGGCTTTGGCGCCGACTTCTCTAGAATTAGTCAAAGGCAACGGCGCCGATTCTTCCCTCCTTGGTACAGATGTCGGTTCATTAGCCAATGGCGCTACGTCAGCCGAAGAACGAAGACGCCCCGCCTCCGGTACCGATTGACCCGTTGCAGGAAATTTCTGCACGTCAGCTGGTTTTGGTTCAGTTTCAGCGAGCGTCTTAGGAATATTTGCAGATGTTACAGGCTTCGGCAGCTCAAAATCAGAACCGGCCGCTCTATTCAACGGCAACTCAGCGCCTGTTTTTACCTCATTGGACTTCGCGATGATTTCAGGCGTGACACCAGCAGTAGTGCCAGGCACGTCCGCTGAACCAACTCGGTCGCTCGGAACAGTCGACCGCGCGAGCTGCGCGTCTGGCTGTGCCTGTGGCAATTTCGCTGGACCAATATTCGTCTCCACGGCAGCTTTAACCTGACCACCGATTGTTGGATTTTCAGCCGGTTGTTTAAACACGGAACTAGGAACAGTCGCAGCGTCGGCGGTTTTGACGGACTTTTCCGCCTTTCGCTCATCGGCGATTGTCGGTACAGCATGAGGCAAAGCGAACGGACCTTTAGCGTCTACAGACCATACGGGCCTCCCCTGGGTAGACGAGTCAACGGTAGCCTCCCGGATTTGACCAGGCTTCAAGACTTCGCTAGGTAGTCTATCCTGAGCTATAAGTGAGTCCGTACCTAGATTTGAGAAATCCCCAAAGTTCGAACCGGTTCTCTGAACACCAAACTCTTTGATGACAGCAGAATTTATTGCGGGTGGAATTTCCTTGTGACCACTCACGGAAGTAGAAGCGGGGGCGTCCAAGTTCGCCGGACCACTCTTTTTGGACTCTAGATCCCTTTCACCCGACATACGAACCTCTGTCACATAATAATATTCCCAAACACGTTTACTGCGTCACCGGCGACTTCCAACCAAGTGAGAAGGCTTTACTGAGGTCGAGTTCCGCTTCTTTTCTCCGGTTCAGAGCTTTGTAAGCAGCTGCCCTACCCGCAAAGGCAGCGCCGTCTTGAGGAGAGATTGAAATCGCTCTTGTGAAATTTTCAATCGCTGCATCGTAATTGGCGAGTTGAATTTCAATTGCTCCCAGAAGACCATAATTTTCAGGGTCATTCGGTTCAAGCTTGACTGCTCTACGTACATCAACCTGCGCCCCTTGAAAATCGCCGAGCACCAACTTTACGCGACCCCGATCTGCGAATAAGTTGCTACGGTTATAGCCTAGCTGCTCAGCCTTGTTAAAGTCAGACAGCGATTCCGGAAACCTATTTTCTAACTTGTACATCACAGCCCGGAAAGCGTACGCCACGCCATTATCGGGTCGAAGAACCAATACTTTGTTTATCGATTTAATCGCCGATTTATAGTCTTTGAGCCACCACGAAGCATTTGCCTGCTGAAGTAACTCCTCCGCCGTCGGGTTACTACTCTTATTTACACTTTCAATGTAAGCGCGCAGTTCAGCAGGCGGTGAGGAGGGCGACAACTTGCAATGGCCCGGGCTACCGCAAGCAAGAACGAACGCTACACCAACTAGGCAATTCAAAAAGAGTTTTCGTATCTTCGGTTTCATACTTTCCCTACCTAGCTTGACGAATTGGATACCAATTGCTTGATTCGAATCCGCGCACTGCTGTTTCAATTTTACCAACCGTCGAACAAAACCACAGATCTCAAATTCATTGTGCCCTAAACCTATGGTTGTCTATTTTTCCTCGATTTGTAATGGTGAATTCAACAGTTCAGCCTGACGGTAAAGTCGCCATAAAAGCTTGGCGAAAACTTCGCTCAACTCGCTTCTGGTTGCTGCATGATTAAAGGCGTTCGAGAACAAATCGCACCGCTATTGGTGCAATATAGAAATTGAATTACGTCTAAAACCGTCTAGCTCCGTTTCCCTTCAAGCGCCTTGCGCAGATGCCCGTTGGTTCCGGACAGCAGCTTCGAGGCGTCGGCAGCAGAAATCTGAAGCTGAATTGAAACAATTGCAGTTTTTGCATTCCAGTCGCATTTCTCTAGAGCTTCACGGCAAACGTCTTTCGAAGCGCCGCTTGCTTCCTCTACTATTCTGATTGCTCGGTGTTTTAACTTTTCATTGGTAGCTTTGACGTCGACCATCAAGTTTTGATACACCTTGCCGAAGCGCACCATTACCGCTGTTGTAATCAAATTCAAAATCATTTTCTGGGCAGTGCCCGCTTTCAATCTGGTTGAACCGGTCAAAGGCTCCGCGCCGGTTACGGCTTCGAGTGCGTAGTCTGAATGAGCCGATAGTTGGGAGTTTGCGACGTTTGTAACACCGGCAGTGAGGCAACCAATCGAGCGCGCGAATTCTAGCGCTCCGATGACATACGGCGTTCTCCCACTCGCGGCAATTCCGATCACGACGTCGACATCGGAAGGATTGCGCTGAGCCAGGTCCAGCTTGCCTTGTTCGCTGCTGTCTTCGGCACCTTCGATTGATGAAACCAACGCTTCATTGCCGCCTGCGATAATTCCTTGCACCATTTCTGGTGGCACACCAAACGTCGGAGGGCATTCACTAGCATCCAAAACGCCGAGCCGACCGCTGGTTCCCGCACCCACGTAGAAAATACGTCCGCCCCTATGAAGTCTCTCGGTTATCTCATCTACGAGCGTCGAAAGAGTCGGCAGAAGGGGATCGATTGTTCCAGCAACCAGGTGGTTCTCTGCATGCAATACGCTTACCAAGTTCGAAGTGGACAACGTGTCCATTTCGGCTGTGCGCTCATTGCGCCGCTCGGTTCCAAGCTGTGACAGGCGGTGACTTTCATTTTCTGACATCGAATTCCCTCCTCGCGCGAAAATCGCGAAGATACAGTTTAACCGATTAGGACTGTTTCAATGCTCTCAAAAACGTCACTAGCGCCAATGGCGCACAGTTTTTAGCTTGCAAAAGAGTAATTGGATAGCATTATTTTTAAAACGAATGTCAAGCCAAGCGTACCGATGTTATCCTCAGTTTTCACTAGCAGACTTCAGGAAAATCAATCCACGAATTTTCGAACAAGAAAGACTCAGTAAACTGGACAAACTGCCCCAAGGTGCCATGCAGCTTCTAACACACGATCAAAATTCCTATGCTCATGCAGAAGAAGCGCTGCTTCGAGCGCTTCGAAAACAAGGGGCGGACTGCACTTGGTACTGCGACTCGTTCAATCCATACCCATTCGTTATTACTCAGTCCGAGTTTACGCATCAAAAACGCCTACAACAAATACTGTTCTTAACAATTAAAAGAATAGTTGGAGCTTACTCCTCAGACCATCGATTGCAACAATTTATTGCACTGCCAGAACCAGCATCCAGACTGATTTCCAGCTTAGATCCTAAAACCTATAAAATTGGAAGTTACCGCCCGGATTTTCTACATGACACCACGGGCGGCACTAAGATCTGTGAAATAAATGCGCGCTTTCCAACGAATGGATACTTCATTAGCCACTACTTAAACGAGTCGATATCTGAACTGGATTATCTGCCAAACGGCATCCAGCCAATCGATCAGTTAAGTGACGTCCCAAAAACATTTTTACAAAGATTCAAACCTGGCAACAAGATTGCCATTCTAAAGCGACGAGAGTCCGACTGGGATATCCGGTTTCTAAAATACGAATTAAGCGCGCGTGGATACTCATTTGAAGTGCTCTCCGGAGCCGATACAAGGAATGCAATCAATGCTGATGGCGTAGTTATAGAGCTCCACCAGGACGAATTGCTATGCGAGGAAGTCAATTCCCTCTTTCGGCAAGTTGGCATACAGAAACCACATTTCAACGACCTCAGAACAATCTGGATTGCCCACGACAAGAGGCTGCTGGCAGTATTTCACGACGAAGAAATAATGGCCGATTATCTCAATGAAGAAGACAGATTATTTTTGCAGTCAAATGTTATGGAAACTCATGTAATCGGGCTCTCTCCTGAAATTGTTGATGTTGCATTAAAGAACCGTGGAGATTGGGTTCTAAAGCCAAATCTTTTCGGTAAAGGCGTTGGCATGGTTTTCGGATATAAAAGTTCAATCGAAGAGTGGGCACAATTACTAAGTGAACCACAACATCAAGAGTACGTTTTGCAGAAATTCGTTGACCAAAGGAAGTTTCCAATTCGCATGTCGACCAAAGGAGTTGTTTCAATTCAGCAGCTCAATGTAGTCGGGACACTGCTTTGCTTCGACGATAGTTTCCTGGGACCTGGAATCTACAGAGCATCGAAGGAGGACATTGTTAATGTCGCAGGTGGTGGCACCATTCTTTTTCCAATGCTCAAAACTGATTAGATTTGTTACTCGTAAATGTAATCTTCGGCGCCGTAAGATCAAGTCCAGGAACAAAAATGTCTGACATCGATACAATTTTCCAATTAGCTAAACACCACCCATTCTACGCTGATCGATATGAGCACGCGAGCAATTTCGAAAACGCGCCTACGACAGACAAGGCAACCTTGTACGAAGTTATCAAAATTGCGATAGATGGAGATCGATCATTTCGCGAAGGCATCTATTTCAGCCCTACTGGCGGCAGCATTCCGGAGCACTTGCTCTATTTTCCAACCGATGTAGCCGAGAACGACTAACAGAGACAGCTTCTCAGCCCTCATCTCATCGCCGCAGACATCTTCACCCCTCAGAGCATCTTGCTAAATTTGTTCGGAAGCAATTTGATGTATCGAGCATTGGAAATTTTCAATGACTTTTGCCAACGCGCACATGGAACTGTTCTGCCGGTCGGTTCACAATGTCCTGATACGCTAGCATGCAGCATCGCTAAGCGTTTCGGAGCAGATTCGATTATCGGTAATCCATCTAGAATTTTACAATTCGCACGACACGTGGAATCACAGACGATACCACTCAAAATTCCACATCTAATTTTCGGCGGCGAAACATTGCAAAAACACAAAGCTAAATATCTAGAAAAAGCGTTGGGTATAGAGAGGATAAGTGGGATTTACGGCTCCGCAGAAGCTGGAATATGGGCGTTCAAACCGAGCGATATGCCTTTAAACTGTTATCTCTACACAAAAGACATGATGCATATCGAAATTGTCGAACCTGATGCTGAAGGCTTTGGTCGAATTGTTCTGACCAATCTTGTGCGCAAACGCAATCCGCTCTGTCGCTACGATTGCGGAGACGTAGGTCGTGTAGCGGAGATTGAGTATAGAGGCGAGACACGACAGACGCTTGAGTTTCAAGGTCGAATAGAGAACTCGTTTTCTATCGGCAGTGAATACTATTCAATAAGCGACTTCGACCAACCCTTTGCAAACCTGCTGGAGTTTCAAATCAAGATTACTTACGATCAAGAGCAGAAACGCGACAGAATTCAATTCCGTCTGGTCGCTCCAGACAAGCAGTTTGTCGATTCCCATAGAGATGTAATCGAAAAACAGATCCACACCATTGTGCAAACGGCCAACGATCTGTTTATAACGGACATTGAGTTCGTCGAACTGTCGGAGCTTATACGGAGTCAAACGGCACAAAAGATCGTAAAAATAGTTGACGAGCGCAGCTAAATATCAGCGCATTCGCTACCATGGATTTGTTGCTAGAATCATGAGCTTTCAAATGCTGATTCCCGACGAGTGTCGTTTCAATGCAGAAAACGGTTTCGAAATCGAAAAATATCGTCGCGCGCTGATCGATAATGGGATTGCGTTGATAGGACTGAAGGGCTTAGCGGATTCAGATGGATCGACGATGAATAAACTGGTCGAGCAACTGGGAGTTACAGCAATTCACGATCGCCAGGGAACACGTATTTGGAATGTGCGATACGACCACAGTGTCGATCAAGAAAAGGGAACCCGATCACTTACAACAAAAGAGTTCCCATTACACACTGATGGGAGTTTCGAAGACCCGCCACCAACGTTCGTTGCGCTGTATTGTGTAAAAAACGATCAACTTGGTGGCGGAGAAACTTTGTTTGTCGACGCAAAAAAAGTTCTTTCACTGCTTTCAAAATCATCATTGCAAACACTTCAAGAACATAATTACGTGCTGACGATTCCTTCAGAGTTCAACAAAGGAAAGGACCGAATCAAAGCACGGCTATTGTCACCGGAGGGGCACTTCCGATTTCGCAAAGACATTGTCGCTCTCGAAGGACTACCACCACTAGCGGTGCAGGCAATTGAAGAACTTAACCAGTTGATCAACTCCGCTGAACATGCTGAAGGAATAAATCTGCAACCTGGCGAGTTAGTGATCTTCGATAATCGGCGTTTTTTCCACGGCCGAAAACAAATCAAAGATCAGACCCGACACTTGAAGCGGATGTGGTTTCACCTCTCCGAGCGAAACGATGCGTCCTGAAATCCATATATACGTTCCGGGCACTAAATCTCCACTCAATATCAGAACCTGTGACGCTTCCGAGCTCCCGCTGCGATTTAATGTAGCAATTTGAAGTCGCTCCAAATTGTTATAACTTTGAGATATTTCGCTGTTAGATTAGGAGCCATGGATGACTCGGATGGTCGAGTCGAGGCGGAGGATACGGCGAATGATGATGAATTCCAATCTCAGCAGCGCAAAGGCTTTGAGAGAGACCTTCCTTAATAAGATGGCACAGGCGGTCGCGTCAACTGCGCCATCGATGACAGACGAAGAGTCGCGTCTTGGCCAATTGCTAGTCAGCACCGGCAACCTCTCAGAAAACAACTTGGCACGAAGCCTCGAGATTGCGAGAGCCGTTAGACTCCCACTCGGAGTTGTTCTCCTTATGAATGGCATGATCAGACCTGAAACCATCGACCGCGCCGTCCACCTGCAAACCATGATCCACCGCGGCTTGCCACCAATGTTCGCTCGCATAGTTATGCGATACGCATCAGTGGCGGATGTAACCGCTGACGAAGCCTTGCAAGATTTTTCCATGGACAACGAAAAGAGCGCTCTCGATTGCTGGCTAGCGCAAGTTGTGATGGCTGCGGACCTTCTCACCTTCGAGCAAATCGATGACATCAGAATGCGAGCTCGCGCAGCAAATATGTCGTGGGCAAGATACGCGACAGAACAAGGTATCCTCACTCTCGATGTCCTGTCCGCCGCTATGCATGCAGTTGTTTTGATGGACCTGAACGAATTATCCTACGGTGACGCCGTTGCTCTCGTTCGAGCAGTAGCATCCAAAGCCAGCGCCATGGCTGTCCTTCTTCGCGTTCACGTTCCGAAGCATGTGTTCGACTCTGCCACAATCCATCTTCCTGCACTCCTCTTCGCTTCAGAAGTCATCTCCGAGCGAAACGCGCTCGACCTGCTTTCACTCTCCTACAAAAATAAAACCAATCCATTCGAGTTAATCGATCAAAACAACCTTTTGTCAGATATCCAATTCGACCTCGCTGTGGGAATCAGCACTTTACTTGGCAAAGGACTTCCACTTCGCGCGGCGATGGCAAGAATGAAAACAACTGATACTCGCGTTCAAGAACGCGACATGCGCGCTAAATGGCAAGTTGCGGTCGCCTAGTTCATTTAGAACGACTGTTTGAAACTGACATCGAAAAGCTGCTAGGTGGGTCTATTAATGCATTCAAGCTACGGCGAAATTAAGGATTAAGGAAAAAAATCTGAAAAGGATACCAATTGTTCACGCAAAGCCTACAGAATGCGGACAAATGGATCTTCGCCACTTTTTCAGCGGCTAAAAAACTTACCAGATGCCCGACAATACAAGAGTCAAAGAGACCGTCCGTATCATCGCGACGAAGGTCTGCCCTACATGCAGCCAGGCTTTTGATGGCGATTCGGACCACACCGTTTGCCCAGAGGATGAAACACTACTTTGTCCGTCTATCGTCGACTCGGAAATTGGTTCTTCCGTCGGCGACTATGTACTCGTCTCAAAAATCGGAGAAGGTAGCTCTGGGCACGTTTTTCTCGCGGAGCACAAGAGCACTGGAAAGATAGCGGTAGCAAAACTTTTACGTCTCAATTTGCTATCAGATCCAGCCGCGGTGATGCGCTTTCAACAGGAAGCCCAGGCGCTCAGATCACTCGTTCATCCTAACATTACAGCGATTCACGAGTTCGGTGTCTCGCCTGACGGACGTCCATTTATAGTTATGGACTACGTCGGCTCAACCACGTTATCCGATCTTATATCCGCACAAGGCGCGATTGCACCAGATCAATCATGCCGCATATTCCTGCAAATTATAGATGCTCTAAAAACTGCTCACAATGCAGGTATTCTCCATCGCGACATCAAGCCAAGCAACATTGGCGTCGACGAAAATTTCAATGTAAAAATAATCGACTTCGGTATCGCGAAGATTAGTGGAATTGAAACCACTGCGACACTCACTCGCACAGGTGCAACTGTCGGAACTCCCGCCTACATGAGCCCTGAGCAATGTAGTGGCGGTAAGCTCGATCAACGTTCCGACATTTACTCTTTGGGATGTCTGATGTTTGAATGCCT
>CAZRMH010000295.1:0-10468 GCA_964600935.1 uncultured Candidatus Obscuribacterales bacterium | reverse complement strand
AGCGGCAATCCCAAAGAAATTGTCGAAGTGATGACGCCACTGCTGAAAAGCAAAGAAGCGAAGAACCGCTGGTGGGCTGCCGTTCACCTCAGTCGGCATGCGCCTGACACGGACGGCTTAGTCGATGTTTTGATCGAAGCAGTGCAAGCCGACTGGATTGCGTTTAAACTGGACAACTCATCGTCGGGCGTGAGCGGCAAGGGTGAAGCCGCGAAGGCGCTAGGACGCATGGGCAAAAGCGCAGCCAAGTCCACCGATACTCTCTACAAATTATTGGAAGGCAAAACACTGGAATCGGCCGACGCGGCTCAAGTAGCCAGCGCGCTACAACCGATTTCCGGAGATACTGACAAAATTATGTCGAAAGTAGCCGGAATTGCCGAGCGCGTACTCACTGAAAAACGCGGATTGCTAATCCACGGTGGCGACCGCGAATTACTCACTACGGTGCGAAATTTAATTACAAAATGGCAGCAGGGTGAAGCGAAGAAATCGCCGGAGATGACGGCCAAGGTGGAGATGCTCGAGAAAGAAATCAAATACCACATCAGTTTATAAGCCTGGGAGCCTAAGCCTGGGAGCGCCGGCTTCCAGCCGGCTCCTTTAAAAGCCGCCAGGATGGCGGCGCTGAAAGGAAATTTCACCCGCGCTTAATACAGAACACTATCGTTATACAAAAAATGAAAAATCAATTTGGAAAAAGTGACCGCTCGATTCCGATAATCGGACAGGGCACATGGCAAATGCCTGAGTCCGGAAAGGCTCGACAGGAAGCAATTGAGGCTATTCGTCGCGGAATCGAAATGGGATTGACTCATATCGACACGGCTGAAATGTATGGTCGAGCAGAAGAGTTAATTCGAGATGCCATCGAGGGCTTAAACCGAGAAAGTTTATTCATCGTCAGCAAGGTATTGCCATCGAATGCAAGTTATACCGGTACTATCGAAGCCTTAGAAAGATCGCTGAAGAGACTGAAACTGGATTATCTCGACTGCTACTTGCTGCACTGGCGAGGCCACACCCCATTAAGCGATACACTCGCGGCTATGGAAAAATTGCAGAAAGACGGCAAGGTCAAATCGTTTGGTGTAAGCAATTTCGATGTCGATGATCTCAAGGAAGCACTGGCCTGTTTGACATTCGGAAAGCTGGCTTGCAATCAGGTTCTATACAATCTCAGTAACCGTGGCATTGAAAGGAATCTCATACCGTTTTGTCAAAAAAACAATATTGCTCTGGTGGGCTACACTCCGTATGGCACCACTCCTGGTGCAAAAACGGAACAGTATAAGGAACTCGAGGCAATCGCGAAACCTCACGGTGCATCAGTGCGTCAGCTAATTCTGGCATTTCTCACGCGCCTCGAGGGAACGTTCACGATACCTAAAGCATCTAACACTAAACATGTGGAAGAAAATGCCGGCGCCTTAGACTTGCGTTTAACTCAGGAAGATGTGGAGCGCATCGACTCGCTCTACCCGGCGCCGACGCAGGATGTTCCATTAGGAATGATTTGAGTTTCCTAATGTTGCTCGCCGTTTTGCAATCGGTTTCTCATCAATCTAAACCAGCTACGACCTGGGCGATAAACGTCCACGGGTGTTAAACTAAACCATCGAGAGAGCGCATACAGTAGAGGTCTTGCTCGTGCCCGAACAGATTCGAAGACTCTCCGCGATTATCAAAATCATCGCTAACAATCCAGGTGTGACACTCAGTGGTTTACGCACGCAATTGCCGGAGTTCGGCATTAACGTCACCGAGCGAACACTAGCAAAAGACATCCTCGTTTTGAAACATGATTTCCATCTTTTGCCTGACAAAGACAGACTTAGAAGTGGGTATGTCCTCGAAGACATTTTCACGCTTTCAGAACGCGAGATGAGTCTCGTGCTCGACGCGCTGCACATGCTCAGTGGAAGGATGGAAGATCCCGAGGCGCAAGAAATTTTAACTCGCCTGACAGAGTTGAGCAATCAGCGAGGCGCAATTGGTACTACCGGCCCGCGCATACAAACTGTGCGCCAGCGCAACATTATGAAGAACAAAGATCGCGCAGAAACGAGCCGCATTTTAAAAGAGGCCATTCGCACGCATCAAGCTATTCGTTTCGTATACAACACGCCGAGAGTCGGAAAGGAAGAAACACTTGCCGGTTATCCGCTGATCATGGTTTTTCACGAACGCGGTTGGTACTGTATCACCCGCGACGTCAATGAAAAAACATACTACCCTCGCAGAATCGACCGAATCAAGGATTTGCAGATCGTCAATACTTATGGTTTTAACGAAGATGTCCATGAGGATTTCAAAGAAGCAAATTACTTGATGAACTGCGGCTGGGGTATGACGTTTCCACGTAATATGAAACTCTTGGAAGATTGTGAGAAACAACCACCCATAGTGGCGCGCTTCGAGCGAACAATGGCAAACTATATTCTCGAGGCCGTGGAACGCCATCCAAAAGGCAAAGTAATTCCGGTAAAAGATGGAACAGGAGACGTGGAGTTCAGCATCAAACTGCACGATCCGCGCGAATTCATTCACTGGATCCGTTCTTTCGGAGCCCGTGCAAAAATCATCTCGCCACCATCCCTGGTGGAACAAGAGCGCACCGAAATCAGGCGAATGTACGAAGCCTATCAGGCGGTGCCAAAGTGACTAGCCGAGTCAAAACCGCCCTAAAAATCGCAGTTGCGGCTGGCATCGCTCTATCGATCATCGGCGGACTGACTGCACTCTGGTATGTGCATAGTCCATATTTCGCGCTGCAACAAATCGGCATGTCCTTTGCTAAACGCGACGCTGAAACTTTTCACAAATTTTGTGATTCGAACACTTTAGTAACCACGCTGACCAACGAACTGTTCTTCCAGCCAGCGATGAACACTCCTGGCATGTCGCAGTTTCAGTGCATCGTAGCTGGTGGCGCGATCATGATGACGAAAGCGAAACTGGATAACGCACTAATCTCGAACATCGACCGCGTGCTCACGCCCGTTCCACATACATCGTTCTACCACGTCTTCCCGCATCATCTCTATTTGCAAAGCGCTAAGCTTCCTGACGTTTATTCATTCAATCAACGACCAGTGTTAAAACTGGCAGGATACGAGGGCGATGGGAAGAATTTATTGGATACCGACCGGGAAGGATTGGCACAGAAGATAGATCTTCGCGATGTCGCCCGCAATCTGGGACGCGAGCTGCAATCCGAACAAAATGACTTGAAACGTTTAGCAGCTCAAAGAATGCAAGAATACGCCGTCAGCCATCAGGATAAGCTGATCGGTCGACTCCTGGCTGGACCATCAAGCGGAGTTTCAATGAAATCATTGCTCGCCGAATACGGCTTCCAGACTGAAAACATAAAAGCGATTTACGTTCACAATGTCGATGATCGCGAAATTGCCACAATCGAATTCTTCTCACCGAAAGTGCAAGCCAATGTCCCGCTATCGCTGGAACTCACCCCGATTTCGCCGGGCGAAGTTTTAAGCATGTACAAAGTCATTCGAGTCTGGAAAATTAAAGAAACCATGCAGAGGCTTGGCGAGGATACGGATGCGCAGGTGCAAGAATTGATCGTTTGCAGTATGCAGGACATATCGCCGAAGAATGCCGAAAACCGAACGGGCAATCTGCTCAAGCGACTCGGGCAACACGATAGTACCAAGCGATTGTTGCAACAGTTAAAAGGCAAGTTCTAACTGCGTTTAATGAAGATACCGACAGATAATTGCGTTTACCCTCTATTATATAAGGGATAGATATATCAGTACCCTCGCCTCACGCGTTTGCGCGCCTATGTGACTGTCAGTCGGAAGCATGCAGAAAACCTACTCAAACTTACAAACCCTCGAGACTTACCTCAAGAGCAAACCGCCAGTAGAGCTCAATGAAGCCGCCGAGATGTGCCTGCGCATTCTCAACGTTCTCGAATACTGCCACGGGCGCAACATGATGCACTCGCATCTGAAACCAGACCAGATCATGATGAATTACGATCGTCCGGTGCTGATCGATTTTAGTTTTCCAACCAATGGTCATGTGAAAAACGGCAACGGCAATGGTAACGGCAACGGCAATGGCGCCGAGTCGTTCCTGGAACTACCGGAGTATCAGGTCAACATCCGCGTCGCCGAACGCAACGACAAAGTCAGCGACATCACTGCGGTCGCCGGTCTATTCTATTTCATGCTCACGCGTGAAGCACCAGGCATGCTCAAAGATCGAGACGGACGCATGCCGCACCAACGCGCAGCTGTGCGCAGCAAACTTTCTGACCTGGCAGAAGAACGGTTGTTTCTGGTCAACCAGATTTTCGATCGCGCTTTTCAATGGTCACATACAGAGCGTTATCAAACAGTTAATGAGCTTCGCGTCGACCTGGAAAGATTGAAATCATTTAGCAAAGCAGACCTGACGATCTCCAGTCTTGATGAGCTTCTCAAGAACATGAGATCGACCACGCAATCGCAAACTGTTACACCTCTGGAGATGAGATTGCAAACAGCATTCAACGGTTTGCAGATTGTCTTCACTGAGCTGGCAACCGCACTGGAACCAGACTTCCGTGAAATGGAGGCAGGTTATCGCAAGGAAATTTTGCGACCGGTCTATACTGCTTTCGTAAAATTCAATTACAAGCTCGTACCCGATGCCAGGCTGACTATGCGCTTCAGACTGGAAATCGTCGGATCGGAAATTGTGGTATCAGTCCAGGTGGCACGTGGTGAAACTGAAACAGTAGAAGAACTGTTCCGCACAGATCACCACTCGTTCTACGACAGCTCACCATTGGAAAAAGTGGTTCGCAATTTCGTCGCCATAAACCTGGCGTCGTTACTGACGAAGGTTTAACAGCACGTTTTCCTAAAAGGGTTCGGAAGACTGGGGTTTCTTCTTCCGTCGTTTCGCGTGAAACGAAGTTCGCAGAGGACTCGTCCAGGTGAGTCCAGGCGCAGGGTTCGTTGAACTAGTCGATCACAACTTGGTTCATTCCAATTCTGGTCTATATTGTTCTCAGCGAACGGGGGTGTCTGTCCGCTCGCAGGACGCCCGCTCCCGGGCGTCCGATCTGATTCGTACTTCGGTTAAGCGAACGCAACCAGCTCGCGTTCTTCATGCAGGCTGTCGAGAACACCACGAATTTCTCTAACATCTTCGTGATCTTCGCCGAATTCCTTAAGAAGAATGGCTGTTACGCGTCCAAGCGTGCGATATGCTTCACTCGTTTTATCAAGCGCGGCCTGGATCATACCGAGATTGTACAAATATGGAATCAGTTCGGAACTCATTGGATCTACGGTTTTTGATTTGAGATCCAGAGCTTTCTTGTACAGCCGCTCTGCCTTGAAGTACTTTCCGTTTTCTTCGAATTGTTCACCAAGGGACAGATAATCTGTTTCGCGTGTCATTGTTACCTCCAATCGAAAGTAGACGCAGCGTGATACCGCTGGTAGTGCTACCATCGAATACTCATTTGTAATAACTGTTGTTCAGAAGCCGCTTCCAGAGCTTTCAGGGCAATGAAAAAACTTTCGGCGTGGTTCGTTTAGCCTTCCTTGCTTCTTACCTTGCGCATCTGCGCTCCGGAAACATTGGATCGGCTGGTTTGTGAACCATGTGTAACTTCTATTCCAACATCATAAGTCGCGTCTAACACTTAATGCAAGACGATCTAGTGAATGCATTCCACATAGAAATTCAATATATCAATCTCCGAAACCCTTAGCCCGTGCGCGCTGTGCCAACCTACGAGATATTGCAGTAGTTTAGATAAAATCTCAAAACAGTGATTTTCACGTAGGTTTCACTTTCAATTCACGGTGATTTCACGTTCGATTCACTTTCGCTTCACGCAGTTTTTGTACATTGGAAACATCGACTAGCCCCAAAGTCGATATCGAATCGAGATAACAAATCGATTCGGGCAGAACAAAAATCGCTTGCCAAGCTAAAAAAAACAGTCAGGGCAGCAACCAGCTACACCATTTCGAGCCCGGCTGAACAGATAAAACGCTCATCTATATAAGAAAAACGATGGGCTTGGAAACGAAAAAAGCAGACCCGCCACTCATATATAAGGAAAGTCGTCTGAGCAACGACAGACTGACACAAGTCCAGAACTCTTGGAATCGAAACGCTGATTGACAATCGATCGGACATCCCTTTCCTCTTAAAGCTGTGATACCACATACGGTAGCATCGCCAAGATGCTTCAACGGGCAGATCATTCAAGGAGAATTAACCGTGGCACTCGAAGGAGTAACCATGAAGAAGCGCAGACTAGACGGAATTTCGTCCGTCGAAATCGTCTGTGGCTTGATTTTCCTCACGGTCATCAGCCTGTTGGTCATTGATGTAGCTATTCTATTTTTTGGTTACGAGTTTAACGACCAGGCCTGCCGCGACGCTTGCCGCGAGGCCGCTAAACAATCATCACCCGAGACCGCTCAGTTAGCAGCATCTTCGTCGCTAAAATCACACAAGGCAGACGGGAACTTCGTCACTGACCCGGTTTTACTCACGGGCGCCGGAGACTTCAAGTATCAGAATTTTGCCGTTTCCGGTGGCAATGCCATGGTGACAATAACCACCGAATGCCGCGTTAAAACGCCAGTGCCGCTGACCTTCGTAGGCTGTCTGCTCGGTCAAGAATCGAGCAGAGAAGCGGCCTGGACGTTCAGAAAACGACACACGCTGCCGATCGCGACATATAAAGCCGACGCGCAGCAGGAGTGATTTCACGTAGACTTCACGCTGAGTTCACTCTCACTTCACGATCGAATTTTATATTGGAAGAACTGAACAAAATCAGCAACCGAGGAAGTCTGCTGATAAGAAAAGTTGGTACTCGAATTCAAAGGAGACGGCGAACATAACAAAAACCGATTAGCGAGTCGTCGGCCACAACAGCGAAAACGGTTTGAGTTAAACAAGTCTGCTCTGACGAAAACGAGGGAAAAGGTAAAGAGCCGCCGCGATGGTGGCTCTACCTTTTTGGTATATTTTCGGTGAACGAACCAGGAAAGATTGGGTATCTAAATTATAGAAGTCTGAAATTAGTGTATTTCGGCGGTCGAGCGAAGTATTTTCAGGAGGGTGCAACTGTCCATGGACGACTCAAAGAAGAAGCAATCCGCTCTGCTGCACGATGCGACGATTACGCCGCGCGACAACCGCAAGGATCGCGGTAAAACACTACGCGCTTCGATTACTAGAGACAGCCATGCCGGCTGGATCGTGCCTTCGACGCGCCCGGATCCGCTCGAATTGCTGGAAAAATCAAATGAAGGTCGAATCGCGGAACTGACGCCGATCCGCTGGGGTCGAATGATGGTTTCGCCGTTTACTTTCTTTCGGGGCGCAGCGGCGCTCATGGCTGCCGATCTGGAACACACGCCGTCCACAAAAGTCCACGTCCAGGCTTGCGGAGACTGCCATCTTCTCAACTTTGGCGCCTTCGCCACGCCCGAACGCAACCTCTCTTTCGACATCAACGACTTTGACGAAACCCTGCCGGCTCCATGGGAGTGGGACATCAAGCGACTGACTGTCAGCTTCGTTCTGGCCGTGAGAAGTAATGGTTTGAAGCCGAAGTTTGAAGCTGCGGCAGCCAAAGCGGTTTGTCGAGCTTATCGAGAAAAGATGGCGGAGTACGCTCGGATGTCGATTCTAGACATCTGGTACGACCGTATCGATTGGCAGCACGTGGTCGCCAGTACCACGAGTGCTGAGCTGAAAATGCGACGCGAAGCGGTTATGAGCAAGGCGCAAAAGAGAAACAGTGAATATTATTTCCCGAAGCTGGTAGAAAAGCATCCCGGAATGCAGGACTACACAATCAAAGATAGCCCGCCCACGATTTTTCACCTCGAAGATAATGAGGGCCGCAATTTCAAATCGTCTGTGGAAGAGGCTCTTGAAAGTTACAAATCCACTCTACAAGAGGATAAACGCAGACTCTTCAGCCGCTATCGCTTCGTGGACTGCGCCATTAAGGTTGTCGGCATCGGCAGCGTGGGAACCACCTGTCTTGTTCTTTTGATGCTCGCGCCTGATGATGAGCCCCTTTTCCTCCAGATGAAAGAAGCACGTTTGTCGGTGTTGGAACCGTATGCCGGTGCCAGTACGTTTACAAACCGCGGACAGCGGGTCGTTGAAGGTCAGCGCATCATCCAGTCGGCAAGCGATATCTTCCTCGGCTGGACGTCGTTCGGTGACGACGACAAACACTTCTACATCAGACAATTGCGTGATACCAAAATCAAATTGGAACCAGAAGCCTGGGACGGCAAAGTGATGACCGAGATGGCGCTGCTAATGGGAGCGGTCCTCGCTCGTGCGCACGCGAGGTCGGGTGACTCAGCCGTGATTTCAGGTTACCTGGGAAACAACGACGAATTTGACGAAGCTGTTGCCGACTTCTCGCTGGCTTATGCCGACCAGGTCGAAAGAGACCATGGCATTCTGGTGCAAGCTGCGAAAACCGGTAAAATCAAGGTGTTCGAAGAATAGCGGTGTTTGTGATGATGGATAGCGTCATCCCTCGAGGAGAAACATCTTTCCATCCACCGCCGGCGATACCACTAACCGTGGGTTAAAAACATTGCCATTCTCTTTTCGATTGACGCACCAAATCGCTCTGGTGGTATTAATTCCTTTGTTGATCGAACTGGGAATGCTGTCAGCGCTTTTGATGACCCTTTCCGAGATCGATGCCGATCGTAAGGCTGAGAGTCTGTCGATTCGCACCCTCCAGTCGATCAACATGGTTTTAAACGGCGTCGCGCAGTGCGGCAATTTCTTAATCTTCAAATCGCCTTCACCAGATGCCGTTATGTCCGTGGAGATAGTCTGGGAACGGATGAAGGACGATCAGGCGGCGTTGAAGCGATTCATCAAAGATGAACATATCAAGTCGCTGAGGACAAACGACTTAATTGCCGCCGTCGACAAACTGGTAGAAGTTTCGGAAAGCTACAGCGAAGGGCTCGACTTCAATAAAGAGCTGAGAGGAGTCGATGATAGCCTCGCGTCGGCGCTCTCACCGATTACGGCAGAAATTGCAAAGAGTGGTGCGCTGGCCCAGAAGGAACAACTACAACGCCGTCAGCGCATCACGTCCGCGATGAGCGCTCACGAAGACCGACTGGAACAGATTATTCAGGCTGGCACAATTACGACCGTTCTGGTTGCCGGCTTGTCGGCGCTCTACTTGTTTCTCCGGCTCGGCTTCGGCATGCGCATACTGATGACCAACACGACCAACATCGCGCTTGGGCGGACGCTCTTACCACGAATGAGAGGCAGCGACGAATTGGCTCGCCTCGATGAGTTGATTCACTCACTCTCAGACGATTTAAATGACGCTCGTGAAAAAGAACGAGCGCTGCTCGATAATTCCAGCGTGATTATATGTTCGCTGGAAGAATCTTTACGGATTATCGAAATCAACCACATAGTCGAAAAGATACTCGGCTATGAAGAACAGGAGATGATCGGCGCTGGGCTCTCAATATTCATCGTCAACGAAGACAGAGAACGGGTGGTGACCAGTTTAGCCCGAGCCTTATCGGCACCAGGCACAGTAACAATTGAAACTCGACTGAAAAGAAAACCTGGCGATACCATCACGACAGAAATGACAGCCGAATGGTCACAAGCGAATCAACAATACTTTTTGACCATCCAGGACATTTCAGAACGCAAAAAGTTCGAACGTCAGAAAGCCGAAGTCATGGAACTGATAAGCAAGGACCTCCGATCGCCGCTCGCCTTGATTCATGAAAATCTAAATACTCTTTCCAGCGGGAGCTATGGAACCTTCACCGAAAGGGGATCGCGCCTAGCCAAGAACTCCACTCTATCGGTGACCTCATTGATGTCCCTGGTCGGCGATCTCGTGGACATCGAACGATTCGAATCGGATTCATTGACCCTTAATTACCAAACAACAAACGCCGAAGAACTGTTTAACCGATCGCTCGACATGGTCAAATCCGCAGCCGACAAAAAGAAACTTACAATTACCGTCAACGCCCCGAACATAAGGCTGGAGGCTGATGGAGACAGAATCATCAGAGTGATCGTAAACCTTCTCGGTAATGCCATCAAGTTTTCGCCAAATCACTCAGCAATTGAATTATTCTGCGAATTAGAGGGCACCGGCAGCAATACCATGGCAAAGTTTAACGTCCAAGATCATGGTCCAGGAATTCCAGAAGAGAAACTCGGGCTGGTCTTTGAAAAATTCAAACAAGCTGGTTTAGACACGGCTGAAGAAAAATCAGGGAGCGGTTTGGGACTGGCTATCTGTCGAGCTATAGTTGAAGCTCATGGTGGCAGCATCGGTGTTGACAGTATCCTCGAACAAGGTTCGACTTTCTGGTTTCGCATCCCGTTACAGCAGACTCCGCCACCTCTGCACCCGGAGGCACAAGGACGATGAGACCAGGGC
>CAZRMH010000294.1:0-10532 GCA_964600935.1 uncultured Candidatus Obscuribacterales bacterium | reverse complement strand
ATGATGAAAGGTCATCCAATCAATCTTTTTACATTCTGCGTTTTGACCACCCTCTTCATCGTGTTTGTCGCAGGCAATTGTGCCGATTCCAAGGCAGAGCCTACGAAAAAAACGAAACTGCATAATGCACCGCGCGTGGTTTCACTAGCTCCTTCAAATACCGAACTGATCTATAGTCTTGAGGCGCAGGACCGGCTAATTGGCATCAGCAGTTACTGCCTTTATCCACCTGAAACCAAAAGGAAGGAAAAAGTTGGTTCGTTTATTTCGGTGAATTGGGAGAAGATGGCAACCTTGAAACCAAGCGTGGTCGCTCTGGTTTCAGGGCAAGAGAGCTTGGAGATTCAACTAAAAAAACACAACATCAGAGTCTTACTGCTAAAGAACGAGACCCTCGACGATATCGCCAAAAACTTAATCACGCTCGGAGACGTCTGCTCGCGCCAAGCCAGAGCCCATGAGCTAGCGAAGAAATATCGACAAGCACTCTTCGATCTTAAAAATATAGTCAAAAGCGAACGCCGAAGTAAAGTGTTCCTATGTGTCTGGCCGAAACCGATCGTCACCGTTGGTGGTGCCAGCTTCCTCAATGACGTTATCAACGTGTGTGGCGGAACAAACCTGGCTTCGGGTATGACTGGCAGCTATCCAAAATGCAGCCCGGAAAAAGTTATTGCCATGCATCCTGATGTTTTGATCATGCCTCACGAATCGCGAACCATCAAGCTTGCAGCAACACCTCCCTGGTCTCTTCTTTCTGCGGTCAAAGAAAAACGAATATATTTTCTTCCAGACCGAGAGCATGATTATTTATCACGTCCGACTTTGAGAATCCTAAGAGGTCTTCTCGAATTGTGCTTGCAGCTACATCCGGAAAAGAAGGAAGCGCTGCTGAAATGGGGAGCGGAGAATGGATTTGCGCTTGGGGCGAAATAAATATTGAACCGTCAGAAAAACGTTCTGGATTTCTGACAATTTTTATATAGTGTGGTCACCGACGAGATGTCAGAAAAACAGTCAGTTTTTCTGACAAAACTACTAACCCCAAAGCGGTTAACATCAAACGATCGCAGACAGTTCTCCAGTCGTGCTGCTATTCTAGGACAGTAGCTCAAGCGCTCAGACATGCCAGGAAAAACTCACGATGTCGGCGAGTGATCCCCAAATAGAACCAAAAATCTTCGCGCTGTCGGCCCACCGTCAGCCACATTACGTGCGGAATTCGCGAGGAAGCAACACCGTAGAATTCACCTACTGCCTGGTATTCATTTTCTTCGTAATCCTGCTTCCATTCGCAAACTACGGCACCTTCATGGCCAGGTGGGGGATTTCGTCGCAGACCGTAAATGCCTGGACGCAAAACATGGCAAAGAAGCGTCGACTATCGGATGCGTTCGCGGTAGTCCAAGACGAGGCTTTTGCGACTGCTGTAAGAAATCCGTCCGGAATTGTCGTTAAATCGATCACACCATGCATGGTGATATCACAAGTTGAAGATCCATCGAAGTTTATTGAAATTGAAACGCCCGGAAAGATTCCAACAGGCTGGCTTCCGGACGCAGGAAATTATGAGTATACTCTCCAGGTCAGACTGATAGCGCAGATAGACCCATTGGTGACAGTGCAACTCTTCGGTTTGAAAGTTCCTGGTTTAACCGAGCCAGCTGATGTAAAAATGACTGGAAGCGCCCCCTGGGAAAATAAAGGTCGAGATCCTAGAACCACGGAGTTCTACCTCAATGAATAGACGAGGTTCCTCAGCGGCTATGGCCGCGGCGATCGCAGGTTCCATAACCCTAACATTTTGCGGTTTGTTCACCAATCAGGCGGGCAAAACCCAGTCACTGGGCGCAAACTACAAGAACATGATTCTCATCGAGACAGAAGAAGTTAAAAACGAGTTCGAATACAGGGACTCGCTGTTGGGCCCTGTAACTAAGGCCAAAGTCTCTTACTCTTTTACAGGTGGAACAACAGAACCAGTTCCCTACGAAACCCTCTGGTTTCGGGGATGGCAGACACTCGGCTGTCGTCGCACCCACGAACTCAACCTGGGCGACGGACAAGTTGCAATCCAGGTAAAGCACAAATCCGGCTATGGTTCTCTTCAAGAAGGTGAAGCTGCAGCCAAAGCCATACTCAGGGTCTTTGTCGATTTATATGCTCAGAAACACGCAATAACAACCATTATTGTTCCGGATGAAAGCATGGGCTACATATTAAATCAGATGCCACGCGCCGGGTTTAACCCAGGTCCTAAGGCGAAACCAGACGTTCCTGTATATAGCGCAATTGTAATACCAGTTACTTCCGCTTCAGGCAGCGAAAAGCAAGTGCTGTACTACTCCACAGACGGTGGAGGTTAGAATGCGGATACGTCTACCCAGAACCCAGACAGGCGGCGTTCTGCCACTACTGATGCTCGCTGCGGTACTGATTGCAATACTAAGTTTAGTGGCGATCGGGGTTTGCTCATTATTTATGATTGAATCCAAGTTGCGTGCAACAGCAGACAATTACGGACTTCAAGCTGGAATTCAATTCAATCGAGATGACCGAATTGGCGAGACTAACTTGATGGTTGAACGCTCACGCGAAGCAGTTTACACCGCAAGAAAAACTTTAAAGGACATCCAATCTGGCGCACCACATGTAGCACCACTTGCGAGCCTATTAATGGACGACGCCAGGGTCGGAGCCAAGTTGGTCGACGACGAAAGACAACGACTATCCGGAGTGCTGGGCAAAGAATTGGAACTGTTACTAACCACGCAAGTCAAACAAGAGCGGCAAGCTGGGCCAGTCAATCTCATGTTTTTTCGCTTGCAACCGAAAGAAGACATAACGGTTGAAGTTGGCTCGGTAAAAGATATGCCCAGTAACGCTATGGCTCCGAAAGCACTGCAAGAATTGAAAGATCACGATGAGGACCGCGGTTACTTCTTTGAAAACACCGATTATTATCAACCGAACATCTATGTGAAGCTCCCGGCACCCGATGACGATCTGACATTCCGATTCGCGTCTCTAGCTCCTCGAATCAAGGACACGATCGCGGATGCTCGCCTAATAACTGCCGACGACTTCGAAGGCGATATGGTTTTAATCGCTCCGGGCAAGCTGGTCCGACCAGTGCTTAAAAATTTGCCGTCCGCCGTGCGCCTGGTGACCCAAACTGGCGTCGAGGCGCCGCTGAATCTTCATGAGGACTTGTCCACTCAAACCATAAGCACCTCGGCGGGCTCAGACAAAGTCGAGTAGAAGGCTTTTGAACAGTCAGAAATTCGGTCGGTTTATCTGACAGAAAGAAATGCTGTCAGATTTTTCGCCCATTTTTCTGACAAATCAATAGTCCCCAATAGCCGTTCACAACAAGCCAGCCTTGCGCAAGCTTCACTCCTAACACTATCGATTTTGAAAAGTGCGAAGATCTTAATTCGCGAAAATGATAATAATTTCCGAAGAAACCGCTGGTTTCCCACCAGTACCAAATGTAGAACTAAAGTTTTCTTTACCGCAACTACCGGTTATCCGTTTGATTGCTCAAACATAGATATAATTGGCTTCGAGATAAGTAGGATCTGGTTTTCTCCACCCTCATTAAGAGATAAAGAGCAAACCTGTCAAGGCAACCCAAAAGTGACTTCGGCAGAATGAACCATCTTGTAGTTTGCGGACTTAATTACCATTCCGCGCCAATTGCCGTTCGCGAGCGATTTACAATTCCGGACTCATGCGTCAAACACGCACTGGAAGCGCTTTCGCGTTATCCTCATGTCTTGGAATCGGCAATACTTTCAACCTGCAACCGAACCGAAGTCTATGCGGTAGTCTCGGACGTTCACGCCGGATTGAAGGAAATCGAGAACTTTTATCAGTCCGTCCAGGGCATCTCTGACCACGAGAAGCTCCGACCGAATTTCAAACTTTTGCGAGAAGACGTCACACTTCACCTCCTCAGAGTAGCGGCCGGGCTGGACAGCATGGTCCTAGGTGAAGGCCAGATCATGTCGCAAGTTAAGGATGCTCATCGCAAGGGCCTGGAGGCTAAAACTATTGGCTCCATGCTCGACCAACTCTTTAAACTAGCACTCAGCTGCGGCAAACGTGTCCGCTCCGAGACTACCATGGGTAGAAGAGCAGTCTCAGTCAGTTCCGCCGCGATCGAACTGGCTCGTAAATTGATCAGTATCGATGGTGATATAACCATCATCGGCGCAGGCGGGATGGCACAGCTGTGCATGAAACACCTCCTGAGAGCGAAAAACTGCGGACGCGTTAAGGTGCTCAACCGATCAACAGCTAGACTGGAAGCGCTCAAGACTGGCGAATTCAAGGGTGGCGAACGCCTCTCTGTGGATCTGCAGTTCGAAAACCGCCACGACGCGGCAGCAAATTCTTGCTTAACCCTCATCGCGACAAGCGCACCCGCCTTCCTGCTCAACTTTGAAGAGTTCAAGCTAGCCCGTGAAAAATCAGCGGCCAACGGCTCACTCAAAGATTGTCTATTAATCGACATTTCAGTTCCTCGCAACATTGATCCGCGCATAGGCGAACTGCCTGGAGTTACTCTCAAACATGCAGACCATCTCGCTTCCGTTGTAACGAAAAACTTGGAAGAGCGCGAAGCACTCGTAGAAGAGGCCGAGGTTATCGTTTTCGAAAGTCTCGATGAGTTCCACACCTGGCAACGATCAAGAATTGTGGTTCCAACAATCGCCGGCTTACGCGAAAAGATCGAAGCAATCCGCATGGAAGAAATTTCCAAGGGTGGAAATGGGGCAGAAAGAGCCAATGGCTGCCGTCAAAAGGAAGAAGCGGAGTCGGTCAGTCGCGCTATCGTAAATCAAATCCTTCACCATCCCACTATTCAGCTAAAGGCGACTAAAGATTATCAAGTTTTGAAACAACAAGCGGAAGCTTTGCGCACGCTGTTCAACCTGGATCCTTTAGACGAGCAAAACTCCAAACCAACGAGCAAGCGCCATAGACCACCGCGCGGAGAAGCTTCGTTCGTGAACAATTAGCGGTGCAGATCAGTGCGAATCGGTACCAGGGCAAGCAAACTAGCGAGATTGCAGACACAGATCGTTGTCGACAAACTGCAAACTCAATTTCCGACGGAAACAATTGAGGTCATCCCTGTCACCACAGGCGGTGACAGAGTTGTCGACAAACCAATAGCAGAACTTGGCTTTCGGGGGGTCTTCGTAAAGGAGCTCGAAGAAGCGCTGCTTGCTCACCATGTCGATCTTGTAGTTCACAGCTTGAAAGATCTGCCTACGGATGTTTTGCCTGGCTTAGTGGTTGGCGCCGTGCTGGAGCGAGAAGATCCAAGAGATATTCTTGCCAGCCTCAATGGAACCACCTTCGATCAATTAAAGCCTAACTCTGTCGTCGCCACTTCAAGTCGACGAAGAGCTGCTCAGCTAGCCAAGCTTCGCCCAGACATTTCCTTTATCGATATTCGCGGCAATATCGAAACCCGACTGCGAAAACTCGACGAGAATTATTGCGATGCAACTCTTCTTGCCTATGCCGGCCTTCTGCGTCTAGGTATGACAGACAAAGTCAGCCAAGTATTCGAACCAAGTGAGCTAACTCCAGCAGCCGGTCAAGGCGCTTTGGCAATCGAATGCCGTAGAGACGATCTGGAATTAATTGAGAAACTCAGGTCAATCGATCAGCACAGCGTTCGGGTCGAAGTTGAATGCGAACGCTCATATTTAAACGAACTTGGTGGTGGTTGCTCGGTGCCGATTGGGGCACTGGCAAGACTTGATGGCAACAAATTGTTCTTAACCGGATGCATAGCAGCTCTTGATGGCAGCCAAGTTTACAGGGAAACGGCAGAAGGTTCTTCCGACCACCCCGAACGACTAGGTCGGCTACTGGCAGAACGCATGCTGAAGACTGGAGCTCGCCAGGTTGTTGAAGACCTTCGTCTATCATTGCCAAACCAGATATCGCCTCCGTAATCCGGTAAAAAAGATGCAGCTACTCTCTGGAAAAACGATACTGATCACCAGAACAGAAGGGCAAGCACGAGAACTGTCAGATCAACTGAAAGAGTGCGGCGCCTCCACCATTGAAATGCCGGTGATTGAATTTGGTCCACCCGCTTCCTGGCAGGAGGCTGATACCGCCCTTGGTGCACTACCGCAGTACGATTGGGTCATTTTCGCCAGTGCGAATGCGATTTCATCGGTTCAAAATCGGCTGGCCCAACTCGGTTTAAAATGGCCTACCGTTAAAGCTCCAAAAATCGCTGCAATTGGCTCTGCAACGGCAAAGAAGTTGGCAAATTTCGGGCTCGCGGCCGACTTTGTGCCTACTTCGTTTGTGGCCGAACAATTCGTAGAAGAACTTTCAGCGAACCATCCAATGAACGGTCGCCGCCTTTTGTGGCCACGGACGAACACTGGTCGAACTCTCATCGCGGACCGCCTCGCGGCACTCGGAGCACTTATAACTGTTGTCGAGACTTATTCAACAAACCTGCCACATGATAGCGAGCGTGTGAGCTCGGAAATCGCGATTTTGATTAGAGAGCGAAAGGTTGACGTCATAACATTCGCCAGCTCACAGACGGCTAAGAACTTTCATCACCTCCTCACTCAGGGGCTCGATATTTCTGCCAACACAGAAATCGGCAAAAGAATCGACGGGATCGTTTTAGCCGCAATTGGGCCAGTGACCGCCGAAACGACCCGGGAGATGTTCGGAAGAGTCGACGTGCAGGCTGAACCTTTTAATACCAAGGGGTTGATTAGCAGCCTGCTGCGCTATTACGAAAAAATTTACCGGTAAAACTCCGGAACCAGCCAGGAGTTCGATTGTCAGATTTTCAGACAAAAATCCTGACAAATTGCCAGCGTCCCGGTGAAGCAACGAGTTTCGGAGCTCCTGCCTATTCGGCACTTGAAATTTGGCGACGAAATCAAAACGTCAGATTTTCAGATAGTTTTTCTGACAGATTGGCATTCCGGGACAACAACCTGTGACCAGAGGGTTATTTGCCAACTCATTAAGATGCACGAAATTCGGCACTCAAACGACCGATTTCTAGGCCGTTTTTCTAACCAATTAGTGCGCAGGTCTCGCTAGCAGAGAATGCACCACTTGCGGTGCACAACAATTGACATCCACATATTCCTTTGCGCTTGTAGCGATTTGGCCCTCAGTTGCCTGATTCAGGGTACGATATGAGTATATTTCCAGGAGATTGTCAGGGTGGCAAAGATTCTGCTGGTTGAAGACGATTACGTTCTCGCCAACACGCTTCTTGATTGGCTAGAGTTCAAAGGGCACGAAGCGGAGCACTCCGCTAACGGCGAAGAAGCCCTTGAAAAGATGAATACTGGCACGTATAACATAATCGTCCTTGACTGGAACATACCTGGACTCACAGGAATTGAAGTTTGTACGCAATACCGCGAGCTAGGCGGTAAACTTCCGGTTCTCATGCTCACAGGCATGCACGGAAGTTCTGACGAAGAAAAATGTAAAAAGGCAGGCGCGAACAAATATCTTGCCAAACCTTTCCAGCTCGAAGACTTGACCCGTAATGTTGAGCTACTATTAGCTGCAGGCATTTAATTTAGCTGTCGATTTAGGAGTTCGTTAGACTAGTCAGATGCAAGGTTGGTCAGACAAAATGGAATCGCAGCGGGATAACTACATTACTCGCTGTCTTGAGCGTCTTTCGCCAATGGAATCGCATGCCAATCGGTTTGCGCAAAGTCCATGGGATGTCGAAAACCTCAAACAACTGCACGAACATTTTCATCAAATGGCTGGTTCCGCCGGGGTTTATAACCTAAACGAAATCACCGGCATCGCTGAAGCTGGCGAACGCCTCTGCCTAAATATTTTTGAAAGCCAACCAGACGACATAATCGTCTACTGGCGTCATTTCAGAGAAATGATAGCCCAATTAAAAATGGTTCTGGATCAAGCCCGCGCAGGTACGCCGCCAATGAGTGTTGACGGTCCACCTCCGCTCACTTCAGGCATGCCGGCTCCCCAGATTTTTGCGCCAGAGCTGCCACCGGGGGTGATGGCAAGCCAGGGTCCAGATGTGATTGTAGTTTCAAGTGACCAGGGACGACTTTCCGCGCTCGCTCAACGCCTGGACAGCCTCGGAATGAGCGTCAGACCATGCGCGAGCTGGACAGAAGCTAAAGACCAAATCATGGCAAAGTTTCCACAGGGATTATTGCTTTGCGTCCCCCTGAAAGACGGCAATGGCTATGATCTGATTACAGGCTGCCGTTCACTGCCTGGTGGCGCTAACGTGTCGATCGTTCTTCTCAGCGAAGAGCCCGGTTTCCTTGACAAAATCGCAGCGATCAAAGCCGGTGCCGATGCGTTTTTTGAATTACCCGTGGAAGTGGACGTCATCGTTCAAAAACTGCGTTTCTTATTTGAACGCGGAAAACCCGAACGCTACAGGATTCTATCCGTGGAAGACGACCCGGATCAAGCCAACTATATTGTCACAACGCTGGAAAATGCTGGCTACAACATTGCCTGGGTGCAGGATCCAAAGAAATTCGAAGAGGCGCTCCTGACCTTCGTTCCAGACTTGGTTCTACTCGATATCGTTATGGGCGAAATCAACGGCTTCGAGTTAGCTCGCTTTGTTCGTCAAAATGAACGTTTCGCGGCCTTGCCGATTCTTTTCCTCACGACTCAAAACCAACTCGAGGCCCATATCGAAAGCGCACGCGCTGGAGGCGACGATCATCTGATCAAACCTGTCAATCCGCAATTGTTGGTTGCAACCATCGCTGGAAAACTTGAGCGTTATCGAATTTTCCAACGTCTGCTGCGAAACGATGGATTGACGCAAATCCTCAATCACAGCCATTTTATGGAGTACGCGCAACGAAGCGTTCGAGTCCGATCCAAAAAATTTGCTCAAGTACTTACGATTTTCGATATTGATGGACTAAGTCGAATCAATGACACCTACGGTTATGCAGTCGGTGACCGCACCATTCAAGCGCTTGTTCAAATTATCAAATGGACGTTTCGCCACACTGAAGTGATTGGACGAATCGGTGGTGATGAAATCGCCATCCTCGACGACAGCCTATCCGTGCAAGAAAGTGTTGAAGTAGTGAAAGGCTTACTGGAACAATTCGCGGGCGTACCGCACAAAGCCGGCGGTCAAATTTTCCGAGTAACTGCCAGCGCGGGAATATCACACGCCGCAACCGACGGCACGCTCCAAACGCTGCTCGAGCGATCCAATGAAGCGCTCAAACGGGCGAAGGCCAATGGTCAAAACCAAGTCATTTTGGTCTAGGTGATCGGTCAGATTTTCTGTCAGTTTTTCTGACAGCCTCGAATTTCCAGACTCGACGCCCAGACTCTCTCGTTGTACATACGATCCAGTCCGGTCGAATGACCGAGTCTAAGGCGGGCGGAGGGAGTCAAACAAAAATCGAATAGGGTCAAGAAAATCGGTCAGATTTTCTGTCAGTTTTTCTGACAAGTCCGCAGCGTCCATTCCTCTCACAGTCGCAGCAATTGTCATATTGCCGTAATGGCCATCTGAGCTCCCCGCTCGGTCCTCTTGGCAGCATTAAATCTACGAAACAAATCGACTCTATATAGGAAAGAACCTGTATCCAAGCGATATAGTTGTCAGATTGCGACACCAGGACTAAAGGAGTCCCCGATCATGGAGAAGTCCGTGCTAATTCAAGCCAACTCCCAAAAGGACATTGAAAGCGTTCTGCAACAATCGACCAGCCCCAACTATCCACACATGCGGATGAGGCGCCTGAGAGCGACTCCACAGTTGCGGTCCATGGTGCGCGAAACTCATATCCGCAAAGAACAAATGATTTACCCGCTGTTCCTTGTCGAGGGCAGTCGCAAGAAAAAGCCGATCAGCTCAATGCCTGGTATCCATCAGCAAAGTATTGATGAAGCGTTGAAAGAAATTGAGGAAGTCGCAAACCTTGGACTGACATCGGTACTGCTTTTCGGCATTCCTAGCGAGAAGGATTCGCAAGCCTCCGGCGCCTGGAGTGAAGAAGGAATCGTTCAAAAGGCCACTAGAGCGATTAAGAAAGAGTTCCCACACATCGTAGTTGTAGCCGATACCTGTCTCTGCGAATATATGGACCATGGACATTGCGGAATCATCGCCGACAGTAAGGTTTTGAATGACCCAAGTCTGGCCATTCTAGCGAAGTCGGCAGTTGCGCAAGCTCAAGCCGGTGCAGATATTATCGCGCCATCGGACATGATGGACGGCAGAATTCAAGCGATTCGAAACGCTCTCGACCACTCGGGTTTCGAGAACATTCCGATCATGGCTTACAGTTCCAAGTTCGCATCGGCAATGTATGGTCCGTTTAGAGAAGCAGCGGAATCAGCCCCTCAATTCGGTGACCGAAACGGTTATCAGATGGATCCAGCCAATGCCCGCGAAGCTATGCGCGAAATCGAACTGGATATTCAAGAAGGCGCGGACATTGTCATGATCAAGCCGGCATTGCCTTATCTTGACTTGA
>CAZRMH010000293.1:0-10558 GCA_964600935.1 uncultured Candidatus Obscuribacterales bacterium | reverse complement strand
GCACGTTATCAGGATTTCGCCAAAAACAATCTCCAGGATTCTTCATCCAAGAGCGGTGGAGCCTTCTCATCAGATCTCCTGCAACAATCAACACTCGGCCAGGATACAGCGGACTCAGGAAACGGTAGTTCCGAAGGCAGCCTTGAGAAAGTTCTGGGCGATGGTTTGAAATCGATTGGCGGTGTCGGCGGCTCCGAATCCCAGGATAGTAGCGCTGAACCAATAAATTTCGGGGAAGGTGGAAGTAGACAATCGAATCCACCAGTTTTTTCAGATCAGCCACCCGAATCAGTTTTTGATTCATCCACAGCTCTAGATAGTGCTCAAACGAAATCAAATTCGTCAAATCGAAATTCTTCTCCAGCAGGTCAGTTGAGTGCCGAGGGAAGCCGGGACGGACTCCCCCCTGAGCCTCCCGGACAATCTGGTTTGAAAACGACTAGCCTCTCTACACCAATCAAAGTAACTGATTTGTCGAGCCCGCCAGCCAAGCCGGAACCGAAAAGGAAACCGACGGATAAAGACAGTCGCGAAAATCCCTCAAGGGAACGAGCCACCGCGGGTAGTGCACTAAAAGTGGACGACAGACAGGAGCCTGGTTCTCCCGGACAACTTCGTTTAAACAGGAAAAGCTCACCGTTGAGCTCGCGAGTCTCGGATCGAATACGCCAGGAACTGGAGCGAAGAACACAGGCGCCGAGAACCTCTAAAACAGAGCATGTGCCAACGCAACTAAAATTGGTGCCGGCACCGCCACCGATGGCCGATGCCCTTCCCACTGAACCGACCGGGCCGACCCCTGAGCGACAAGCACTGGGTCTGATGCACCGAGGTAATTATCATCAGGCAGAACGGCAACTTCGAGACTTTGTTTCCAGCGAGCCGAATAATTTCCACGCGCGCTACCTATTTGCCGTGGCTCTGGTTTTCAACAAAAAGTATGATGAAGCAAAAACCAATTACGGCATTATCATTCGAAAGGCTGACGACAAGAGGCTTATAGAACTCGCAGAAAGTGGGTTGCATAAACTTCTGCATTGAATCTCGACTGAGACGGGCTCGACTGTTCAACAGTTGAAAGCACTTCCAGCTCGATATTATTTGTAAGAGTGATTGGCTTGCGACAGTTTGGCGTATAACATAGGGATACAGACCGCTCTTACTAACGAAATAAATGAGCGAAGACGAACAGCGAAGACCCACTTTAGGTGACAGATTTGGCAAGCGCAGTTCCGCTGCCGGTCTTGCCGCGACCGGAAATCTTCCGACTGTCCCTGAAGCAGCACATCAGCCTTCAATTACTCAACAGATGACCGGCAGTCTCAAAGAGAAGCCGATTTCACAACTCCTGCAGATGGCTGACCACTACGAAGCCACCGGTCAATTGCAAATCGGCGGCTTCCAATATACGGTGACGATCCAATTCGGTCTGGGAAAACCGATTCACGCATTTTCACCATTTAACACAGGCACCGAAGCGATTCTCGAACTGTACACCTGGCAAGACGGAAAGATTACCTTCACTGACGGTATTCAGCCGGAGACGCCAAGCGTCGAGGAAAACGCACCGCAGATTTTAACCCTCGGCGACGAGTATTTGCGAAACATGGATTTTCTGCAAAAATTAGAAATTACCGAATTGTCGTTTCTGCTGCGCTCACCGGGAAAACTCTCCGATCAAGAGTTGGAGAAGATCTTGCTTGGCGGCGCTCCTATTAATATGAAGATGCAGAAGGAATTTTACGGAAATATCTACGGCACGCTCAACATAAGAGACATCGCCGAAAAAATGAATCTGAGCCAGAGTCGCTGGATGGCTACCGTCGCGAATATGTTGAAATTGGGTTTGCTACTTACACCTGACGGCAGACGTTTAGAAGAAACTGGATTCGACGCACCGGTGATGGCGCCGGTCAAACCGAACCAACAAGAATTAAAGGCCATGGTGGCACACGATTTGATTGATGCGCACCGGCATGACAGCCTGGCCGTAACATCAACAAACGCTGTCGCCCCATCCGGCAGCTGGTCATCCGATGGACAAAAGTTTAGTGGAGGTTCAGGTGAAAACGTTCACGCGCCTCTCATGCCACCAGTCGCGGTGTTTCAGCATCCTCCACCACCCCCTCCACCAACACCCGCTTCGGGATTTGGTTCTGCACCGCCTGCAATACCGCACACACCGCCACCATCCCAGCCCAGAGAAGCTCAACAGAGTGATTGGCTGCGCCCCTCCTCCGATGTAACAACGAGCGCCTTTCCACTGGTACCTGTGCCTCAAAATGCCTTTCCCATGCCGCCTGCAATGCCAGGGATTCCGGGAATGACATCAGCACCGCCGGGAATACCATCGATCACACCAGCTTCGTTCGGACAAAACGCTGAGCCGGCGACTCCGCCACCTAATCAATTTACCGCTGCTGCGCAAAAATCGTTTCACTTAGGAATTCCAAACGAAATCGTATTCTTCGATAACTCAATTCCGAAACGAACGCTCACCTCGCTGAATCGAATCGAAACAGGCATTTTGACACATGATGCGTTGCTGTTTTTCCTGGAACGTGAATTCTCACGAGCGTTTCGCTTCTCCAATTGTTTTACGTTCATGTCGTTCTGCATAACGATCAGCGCTACTGGGTGGCCTGTTATGCCAACTGAATCTATGGCCTTGCTCATGCAAGCGTTAAATCAAATGCGTCGAGATGTTGATTCATTCGGGCATTTCGGCGAACGTGGATTTGGCTTGATTCTTCCCAATGTCGACAGTGCGCAAGCATGCGGACTGGTCGATCGTATCTCGCAAATGCTACCACAGGCGGTTCCACAACTGACACAGTACGCACCGATTCTGCACTTTGGAATCGCCTCTGTACCAACCGACGCAACCGATATAGACGCACTGGTCGCCGGAGCCCAGAGAGCCATGATGGATGCGGCAAATCGTAACGTCACTCGTGTTCGTTTCGACGAGTTGAGCTAGAACTAGTGGAAAAACCTCAAGAGATTTGTTTCACGATCGATAGTGAATCGTTGTCCGTTCAAGAAATCCTGACCTACGGCACTACCGGCACTACCACCGACATGTATCGGAAAATCTTTTCTCCAGATCGGACCCAGGCGGGCCTCAACGTTCATGGTTTGAACTGTAAATGAGCCACCCACGCCACCTGCGCTCGAACGCGGAGCGTCCTCAGGAACACGAATTCCGACGGCAGCAAGATCGTCAGGATTGAAGATTGAATGATCGGCACCAGTATCAACCAAGACTTCCAATTTTTTGCCGTTGATCATCATCGTCACGTAGTCTCGCATACCGCGCCGAACGCAAGGCACATCGTAGAGCGAGGAAACCTGGGGCGAAGCCGTTTTAAACGATGATGCTTTTCTCAAAACAATATAGTGAGAGTGATTATCGACTTCAAATTGATAACCTTGAATGAATTCCTGCCCGACCAGAGGCAGCATTTGCATATCGTTTTCGACAGTAACATATGCATTGCGCGTCAGATTTCCCAAGCGAATTTTCATTGGCTGACGCCAGCATGGAACTGAATTTCCAGCCCAACCGGAAGTTTGCGCATTAGGCTCTCCTCTTGGCGCTGGAATTCCAGCAGCAGCGAAATGGTTTTTGCCAAAGTGAGCATTCGCACCGGTATCAAAACAGGCTTCGATCTCACGACCTTCGAGATAGACTTTTACTCTCATAGAGCCGCTTGAGTCAGTTGTGAACGGAATCCGCGCTTCATCAGGAAGCTTACTGAAGTCCTCTCCAGGAGGCGCGTAGAAGGACTTCGACGCAGTTTGTTTGGCCTGGTTGGTTATTTGTGTCGTTGATGGCGAGGTCGCTGACGTGACAGCAGAATTCGCCGGCGGCGCGTCGCCCAGCCCGGGCGGAGGAGTAAAACTCGGATCGAGACGATGAAGCATCTGAGCGGCAAGCGGGGCTTCACGCGAAGTCGGGTAATCGCTGACGACCGTGCGATAAATCGCACGCGCATCGGCAGCGCGATTCAACTTGTAATAACAACATCCAAGATAATAGTAAGCAGAACCTTCCTTACCCGGATAACGCACTGCCTCTAATAATTTGGTAGCAGCGGCAGCATACTGCCCTGCTTTGTACATTTGCACTCCGGAATCATAACTACTCGTTTGTGCGAAAGAGGGACTAAGGAACCAAGGCGTTAATGCCAACAAGCCAGCAAGCAACACATGTCGCAATCGCATCAAATTCTCTTCTAGAAGGAAGGGTTATTCGGATTCCGCGGGCACTACATCGACGATCACAATCTCGGGACGACAGAAGAAACGCAGTCGTGGAGCACGTTCTCTTTCCATTCCGACACCACGGGTAATTATATAACTTCTGCCATCCTCCTGGGTGATGCAGCACCCGCCACACCATTCTCTCGGTGCTCTGGAGAACGTCAGCAGCGGTCCGTAAATGGGCAATTGAACTTGCCCTCCGTGAGTATGTCCTGCGACGAACAAATCGCCTTCCGTGGCATTCAGCATGAAGTCCGGTCTGTGAGCGACAACAATGTGAAACTTATCACTCGCTGGAATTTTATAATTCAAACGCCAGGAGTCTTTCAATGTCAACGCAGTAAGCGAGATGTCATCGCGCGGTTCGAGTTTGTTTTGAACGACGATGCTATCGCTGGTTGGAAAAGTCTTTACAGGCAAATCTTTAAATATGGATGTCCACTCGGGACGTTCAGCATCACCCTCGGTGGCATAGACACCCAGAGGTGCCGAGATATTCAAGTCACGAAAAACTGTTCGCAACTTTTCTACTTGATTAGGATAGTCAGCCGAATACGCCTGGATATAATCACCAGGCAAAAGCACCATATCTGGTTTCGCGTTCATGATTTGTTTAAACGCGTCACGTTCGAATTTACCAACATGATCGGTCTGCAAATCTGAAAGAATAGCTATGCGAATCGGTTTGTGGAGCTTATTCGAAACGACCTTTTCATGCCGAACTTCAAGCCACCCTGGTTCCAGAATAAACGCATCGATTCCGACTACCGCTAGCGTTACGGCAAACAGAGTAAAAACAGTCGCGAACTTTTTATATAGAGGATAAGCGAAGTATGCGCACACCGCAAACAAACCGACGCCGCCAATAAATACAGCCATAGCCAAAAGGTTTAACGCATCAAAAATATCTCGGCCGAGAAACAGCGCGGCCCACAAACCGACGATTGGGTACACGATCCAAACAGCTATATAACTCCACAGATGTTTTCGCGACCTGGAAAGAACAATCGCGGCCAGCATGACGTAGACAGCAAGAAATGCGCCATAAGATGCGATGGTGGTGTCCACCGCGTCCAAGCCCCAAAAAACTGACGATAAAGTCCAGTGCATTCTTTTTCACCGAAAGAATTACTTACGCTCTTATGTTGTTCCTCAAAACCGCTTATCAGTCGCGCACCTTGGCAACCTTCGCTAAGAAATTAACCAAGCCTTCGGGATCGTCTGTCATGATGCCGTCCACGTGCATTTCGAGCAATCTCGCCCAGTCTCTTTCTTGGTTTGCGGTCCAAACATTAATCAAAAGCCCAGCCGCTTTTGCTTCAGCACACGCATTTAATAGCAACGATTCGCAGTTGGGGTGCCAGTATCGCGCACCGACCGAATTTGCCATCGCGGCGATATCGTCAGGAATTCCGTCCAGCAGGATTGCGTATTGCCAATCCGGACGTTTTTGTTGCATAACTTTCGTCAGTCTATTATCAAACGAGCTGAAGACAACGCGATCCATATGAGGATAATCTTTGAGAATTTCTATCAAGTCGTCTTCAATTCCCGGATAGTCGGAAGGCAAATTTTTGATCTCAATGTTGAGCGTCACTTTGCCGTCGACCAACTCGAGCACTTCAGACAACAACGGAATTTTTTCACTACGAAATTCCCGGTCGAACCAGAGCCCGGCGCTGAGCCGACGCAACTCTTCGAAGGTGCAGTTCTTGAACAGCCCGGCACCATTGGTGGTTCTACCGATATCGTGATCGTGAAACACAAGAATCTCGCCAGTGCTGCAACGCTGCACATCGAGCTCGATTCCATACACACCCAAATCAAGACTGTTGCGAAAAGCAGCCATAGTGTTTTCAGGCGCCCACTCGCGTCCACCACGGTGAGCATAAACATTAGCACTGTATTCGGTCATCGACTAAATATCAAAAATCTTTTGCGGACGCAACAGACCCATATTGGCTGTAACAACCAGTTTCGGTGGTTTCACAACAATAGATTCGAGCGGAAGCTCGATACCATGTTCGATACCAAACAAACCTTTGATGTTTTTGAGAGTGAGGTAACCTTTCTCCACTCCGATTTCAAAACGCATATTTTCAGTCTGTTTGATCACGTACTGACCCCAGCGTTCAGCGGTCGGGTGTTCGTTGACAATACTTATGACGTTCGCCTGGCGAATCACATGGCGAACGTGCGAGGCGATTGCGCGAATCAGACCGGGGATTTGATCCCGACTACCGAATGTTTCCAAAAGCGCGCGGTCTACAAAGTAACCGTGCAGTGAACTATTTTCCGGACGATCCTCGAGGAATCGAATGACGCCGGAAAACGGATCGCTTGCCGCCTTCACGATGCGTTGCGCCGTCAGAGTCAAATCTTGTTCTACTTCTGTCAGCTTCTGTAGTAATTGTTCTGGTAGCTTTTCTCTGGCGCAACAGTCACAGGTCACAGTAATACCTCACTCACTATGCTTTCGAGTACGTCGTAAACTACGGCTTGCCCCGCAATTTTTACGAAGGTCCATCTTACAGTTATTACGCATTTTTCATAATTATGCAAGTCAAGACCTCAAAAAGTGGACGGCTCATAGGTTTAGTAACGAACCTTAGAATTAGATCGGGATTCCCGAAGAAGCGCTTGCCAACTACCAAGCCGGGCTTAGCGCCTCAATCTAAGTCTAAATAAACCCAATATTTGCTTAAAATCCGGGATAATTGACCGACTAACAGGTGGCACAGGCTCTATGTCAAAGAACTTTGTAGACATTATTATTCCCGCCCGCTACGCATCAACACGCTTCCCGGGCAAACCACTGGTGTCAATCGGCGGCAAGCCAATGATTCAGCGTGTTTGGGAGCAAGCGAAACAGTCGACGCTGGCAGACCGCGTAATCGTCGCCACTGATGACGAGCGCATTGCCAACACCGTCCGAGCTTTCGGCGGCGAAGTGCAAATGACCGGCTCCGACCATGTCTCCGGCACAGATCGCCTGGCTGAAGTAGCCGGCAACCTGCCCGAGACGCGAATAATCGTCAATGTTCAAGGCGATGAACCTTTGATCTCGCCGATTGCGATAGACGACGCCATCAGACCCCTGTTGGAAGACGAAACCGTCGAGATGTCCACAGTCGCTTACCATGTGGAAGACGACGATAAGTGGCAAACTCCGCAGTTGGTCAAAGTCGTGCTGGATCGCCAGGGCTTCGCCCTCTATTTCTCCCGCTATCCAATTCCATTTGAACGCGAGCCCGGTCCCCAAGCGTCCAGGAGACTGGGTCATGCCGGTCTATATGTTTACAGAAAAGAATGTCTCCTCCGTATTGCTCAACTCGAACCAACTCCCCTGGAAATGACGGAGAAGCTAGAACAGCTTCGCGCACTGGAAAACGGCATTCGCATCAAAGTAGTGATCAATTCGCACACCTCACCCGGTGTTGATGTGCCCGAAGACATTGCCAAGGTGGAGGCACTTTTAGCGATGCAGCACGTCGTTCCAACTGCCGGCCTCTCAACCGGTGCGGTTACAATATAACGAGTCGAGTTCAGAGGAAGGTTTTTAATGGCAAGAAACAGTTCATTGGTCACTGCACTTGCTCTCTTGTCGATTCTTGGACTTAGCCAAGCCGGTTTCGCCACACAAAAGTATTCTCACGCTGATTCCAGGCAACCGCGCTACGTTCCAGCTTCCAGCGCCGATGGCTTAAAACCGGCAAGCACAATGACGCCCAAAAACATTCCTGACTTTGCCGATCGAACCAAAAGTCCTGCACTCGGCAATGGCGATAGTGGAGATTCCGGCGCTGGAACTGCGCTGAAAGCCGATCTCGCCTCAACCACCATTCCAGTCGAGACTCGTTTGAAACTAGTGCTGGAAACCGCCGTGGATGCAAAAGCCAGTCAACCCGGGGATCTTTTCGAAGCGCATGTCAAAGATGATCTGTATGTTGGCATGGCATTGTTGCTGCCACGGGGAAGCTTCGTACGGGGACGGGTCGCACAAGTAGTTAAACCCAGAATGTTGAGCAGAGCCGCTAAAATCGGATTGCGACTGGAACAGATTGTCACTCCATCCGGCGAAGTGATACCACTTGATGCAGGCATCGAGTTTAAAAAAGGTGTTTCCAATAAAAAAGGCGAGCTAGATCCAGGCACCAACTTCGGTACCAGAGTCGAAGGCAACGTCAAAGCTGTAGCTGGAATCAACAAGGACGGAAGCACTAAGGGCGCGCTCGTAGCGGCGAACATAGCCACTCTCGGAGCACCTGTGATTGCAACGGCACTCGGTAGCTCCGCAATTGCTTTGTTCTCTCAAGGTGACAATGTCAGCCTCGGACCCGGACAAGAAATCGAAGTACTGCTGACCAACGATCTCGGTTTGCAAATCAACTAGGCATGCCTCAGGCTATCAAAATAATTCAATTCACAGACACCCATCTGTATCAAGACTCCACCCATAGAATGCGCGGGATCGATACTTACGATTCGTTCAAGCAAACGTTGGAGTTGGCTGTGAAAACCGAGGGCACGCCGGATCTCGTCCTTCTTACCGGCGATATCTCGATGGATGAAACGGCAGCATCCTACGATCGGGTCAAAGAGATCGTTAAACAAATCGATGCGCCAATTTATTTTCTTCCAGGCAATCACGATTGCGAAGAAACAATGTGGAATCGTTTCATTGAAGCACAAGAGCAAGAGCCCAACAATTTCAAGCCCGATCGTAGTTTCACTCGAGATGGTTGGCACGTAATTCTTTTAAATTCAGTTGTGCCTTTGCAAGTCGAGGGACTCTTGAGTTCAACCGAGTTATCACGACTGGATTCGGAACTCACTGAACAAGCGGGTTTAAACGTGCTCGTCTGCCTGCACCACAATCCAATTCCAATTACATTTATTCCCGAGGAAGATCGTGGATTGAAAAACGCGGATGCCCTGTTTCAAATTCTCGATCGGCACACGAACGTGCGGGGAGTTCTCTGGGGACATGTTCACGGCGAATATTTCATGCAACGAAACGGTGTTGATTTGATAGCTACACCTTCGACCTGTGTACAGTTCCGCGCAATCGAAACCGGCATCGTTATCGACGACCGAGCACCCGGATATAGAGTGCTCTCCCTGCTCCCGGGCGGCTCAATCTCAACAAGCGTGAACAGCCTACCAGAAGTTCCAGACGGACTCATTTTTTCTGAAACGGTTTAGAACAGAACGCCACCGAATGCGGTGGCATTGTACGATTCGACGGGTGTTCAAAAACCTGAAATGTTAACGGCAGTTGCCATAGTGGTCTATCTACACACTTCAGACGATATACTAATCTTCGTTCGCGAAAGGATGAAGAAACACTATGCCGAAGAATTTGAACGCTCTTATGATGTCACTCGGACTGCTTGCCGCGTTGTCGTCCAATGCCAATTGCGCAGGCAAAGAAACAATGGTCAATTTTAATTCTAAAGATGTTTCTTTTAGTTATCCAAGCTCGATGGGCAAAAAGATCTCGTCGAAGAAAGTCCCTGCATTTCCGCTGCCATCGCCCGATGACAAACCAGACGATGTCGCACCTGCCCATTGGGAAATCACATTTGGAAAAAACAATGCCCACCTCTATGTTTTTCCAACCACTGATTCCAAAGTAAAGAACTTCAAGGCGGCTTATCCTACCGTGGCTGACGCCACACGAGATCTCACGGCGTTGTTGAAAAAGAAATCAGCAGCACCAACAGACATTCCATATCTTCCATGGTGGGATGCGTCGACGCCAATCAACTCGCGCGTCAAATACGTCAACTTCAAAGGCGGTTCCGGAGTACGTTACGTCGCGACTTATCAAATTGAACCAGAAGTGGTGTCAAATGACGGATTGATTTATTCCATGCAAGGTTTAACTACTGATGGGAAATACTTCGTGTCAGCAATGGTTCCAGTGAGAACCAAAGAACTTCCGGACAAGAGCGATCTCGCAACCTGGAGCAAAGACAAGTACGAAAAATTCAGCAAGAATTTTGCGGACTACTCCAAGAAACAAGAAGCTAAGTTGAATAAACTGCCTGATGACGCCTTTACGCCATCAATAGCCGATCTCGACAAGCTGGTCGAATCGATCTCCGTCAAATAAACTAGTCCGACGACTGATCTCGGCACTTTCAACGGGCGGAAAAACGTGCGGCACGTTGCACTTACGGCTTGCTGCACATCACAGCACAACCAGCCGACGTCAGCATTCGTTTCACAACGACCGCGCGTGTCGCCTAACCAGACTTCAGGGAATCAAGCGCACCGATTCTGATAC
>CAZRMH010000292.1:0-10611 GCA_964600935.1 uncultured Candidatus Obscuribacterales bacterium | reverse complement strand
GTTGGTAGAAGTAATGCTGTGTTGGTATCAAAGGCCGAGCTCGGCAACATGATATGAATGCCTTTTGCTGGGCGAACTCGATTTTTCCAATCTGGATCGATCTTGCCCATCAAGCCATCAGACCAGACACCAGCGGCGTTAATGCAGGTCTTCGCGTTGATTCGAAACTCATGGCCGCTCACGCGATCGCGACAGGTTAGTGCAGCAATTCGATTACCTTCGAATTCAAAAGTTTGGGCGGCAACATAATTGATTACTACTGCACCGAGATGCTCTGCCGATTTCAACACCTCCATCACAAGCCGTGAATCATCGGTAATGCAATCGTGGAAGCGTAATCCTCCTGATATTTTGTTGCCGTTCATCGAGGGAACTGCGCCGACGACTTCTTTCTGATTCAAGCTCTGATGCCGTTTTACGCTGCGCTTATTCCAGGCGACCAGATCGTAAAGCGTCAAGCCGGCCTTAGCCTTTAAGCCGAATAATCCGTTTCCTTTGCTTACCGGTAAAACAAATGAGAAATCCTTCACCAGGTGCGGAGCCAGTTGTTCCAACAGTGTCCGTTCGTTGCAGAGTTCTTTGGTGAGTTTGAACTGAAACTGTTCGAGATATCGCAAGCCGCCGTGGATGAGCTTGGTTGTCTTGCTCGACGTGCCGGAAGAAAAATATCCCATATCTATAAGGATTACGGAAAGCCCTCGCGATGCCGCATTCTGCGCAATGCCCGCGCCAACGATGCCGCCACCGATAACGGCTACGTCGAATGTTTTTTCTCTGGCGGCAATGAGGGCTTGGGTTCTACTCTGCATAACGATTCTGAAATTTCGTTTATCTTACACGTAAAGCTTCTAAATAATAGTCACTTCGCTTTATAGCTTGCGTTTTTCTAATCCTCGGGCGCACTTGACGTCACGTGCGACAGCATGGGGATTTTCAATTTTGTTCCCCTCCTAGCAACCTTAGATTTTGTGCATATATCTTGAAAGGTCGCCAAATCATCAGGAAAAATGACTGCTGATTGCCTATGCTAGACGTTCGTACTCAGCGTTCGGCAACCGATGGGCAATTTTGAAATTGGGAACTAAGCCAGTTATGGCGAGTGGATTTCAAAAAAACGAGTACGTCACCCGATACCAGATCATTCAGCTTTTGAGTGGAGAAACATGATTAGAAGCCGTAAGCTAAGCGTCGTTGTATTGGCTACCACGCTGTTTATGACCAACACCATCCCTGGTGCCCTGGCACAGGATAGTGGAGAGAACGAGCCTGACCCGATCATGCAGATCGCAAAGCCTGTCAGTAAGCCTGCCGTCAAGCGAGCTGCGTCGACGGCAGCCTCAGCGCGTCGCACGGGCTCCAGCGTCCTCGGTAAGGCTGACATGAAAGAAATGAAGCCGATGCCGATCAATCAAGTTTTGAAATATGCCGAGATTCCGCAGACTACCGAGAACGAAGGCAAGGTGAAACGTTTGGATGAACAAGCCGACGCCTTCTTCAAGAGCGCACGCTATAACGATGCGCTTCTGCGTTGGCAGGAAGCTTATGGTTTGTCTCTGGAAATGAAGTATTCCGCCGGTCAGGGACGTGCTCTCACTGGCATGTGTAAGGTTTATTTGACTCAAGGAAAATGGGTCAAAGCAAAGGCTCTCGGCGAAAATGCTGTTGAAGTTCTCTCTGGTATAAACGATGAGAAGAACCTGGGACGCGCTCGCATACAGCTTGCTCAGGCATACTTCGGCTTGGAAAATCCGCTCTGGGCGATCAAACAACTTGAGTTGGCGATGAAGCATCTGGTCGATCAACCAGATACAGATCCAGCTGAAGCCGCTGAATTGATGAGGCTCTCTGGTGGCTTGTTGCTTCGTTTCGGAAAAGTAGTCGATGGTATTCGATTCTTTCAGGAATCAGCGCGATATCTCGAAGAAGCAAAAGATTTGCCAAACTCTTTGATGATGCGTACCAAACTTTCGAACTTGATGACCGAAGCCGGTTTCTACTTAGCTGCTCGTGAAGAGGCTGAGAAAGCTGTTGCGATCGCCAAAAAGGCAAATAACGACCGCGCTATGGTCAGTGCACTCGCAGCATTAGGAAACTCGCAATATGTACTTGGTGAATACATCGAAGCTTCGCAGACATATGCCAAAGCCTATGGTCTTGCTGGCAAGATGGATGACATCACCCTCAACAAAGAAGCTCGTTCTAACCTTTTGATGGGTTATTCATTCGCGCTTATCGCGATTGGTGAAAATGATCGCGCTGAAAAATATATCCAGGCAATTCTTCCTTACTTCGAAAAAGAGTCGAAGTACTACGCTCAGACCGAGTGCCTGAACGCGATGGGCATGATCGTCGCCAACAAGGGCGACGCATATAAATCGCTTCCATATTTCGAGCGCGCACTCGATTCGCAAAATATGATCAAGCCAGTACAGCCTCGTATTCAGTACATGCTTTATCAAAACATCGCATATGCTGAGTACGCCAGCGGCAAGTATCGCGAAGCTGCGACGCACTTGAAGGCAATTTTGCCAATCTATCAACGCGATCAAAAAGTTAAGACCTCTCATCCACTTGTGATTTTGAGAACGTTGACTTCGCTCGCTGAAGTCTCTTTGAGAATGTCTGATCCGGTGAAAGCAAGAGAATATGCCGATCAAGCATTGGATCTTGGCACCAAATTTGGTGACGACTCATCGCTGTGGAGAGCGTATACAGTAATCGCGCAGTTGGAACTGGCTAATCGGGAAAACGAAAAAGCTAAAGCCGCGCTCGAAAACGCTCTTTCTCACTTCCGTTCTCCTCAAGCTGGATACTTCCCGGCTGTTGAACAATTCCACTTCATCAGTTCACGCAGAAGTCTCGGGCAGCAGTTAATCGCCCTCGTCGCATCGCAAGGCATGACCGAGAAAGCGCTCCTTGCTGCCGAACAATTAAAAGAAGAACAAATCATCAATACATGGATTCGCAAAGGCGTAGCTGTCAGAGCTGAAGACCGGGATGTTTATACCGATCTTTTGAATCAGAGAGCTCACCTCCATGCCGCTGAAGCTTCGACCACACCAGATAAGCTCACCAAAGAGTGGAGCAGCTGGTTGAGTCGCTTCTCCGAACTCGGTGCGAAAAACAGAACTCTTGCCCGGATGGTTGCACCATATCCGACCACGGTGGAAGACATCATCAGCGGTGTGCGCAAGAAGAAAGTCACCGTTATCGAGTATTTGGTCGGGGAAAAGTCCAGTGTTGCATTCACTATCGACCCGATCGGTAGAATCTCTGCGACAGTTTTGCCTGTCGGCGAAGACCGTCTAGTGAGTTCGATCGCTCCGCTGATAACCAATGCCGGCCTGCCGACACCGGAATCGCAATCTGCTGAGAAGGCCGTTTTACAAACCTTGTATAAGCAGTTGCTGCCGCCATCGGTCATGAACTTCGTACCGAGCACTCCAGACAAACAAATCGTGATAATACCGGATTCGGTGCTCTTCAATTTGCCGTTTGCTGCGTTGATTGACGAAACAGGTAAGTACTTTGTTGAAAATCATCTCTTGAGTCTTTCTACATCAATGGGTGCCATTCTCGATGGTGCTATGCCGACCGGCGGCGGACTGAGTGTATTGGTCGCCGACAATGGCACGCCTGATGAACGCACGGAATCGAGAACCATTCTGAATTCCGTCGATCCATCACCATGCTCGACGCTATCTGCGCAGTCAGCCAATCTCGAGGAACTTCAAAAAGTTTCTCAAGACAAACAAATCTTGCATGTCTCTTCGGCGATCCCGATGACTGACGAAAATCCGGCAAGGACCAAACTTCCATTTGCTCCCGACGAAGCCACCAAAGCTAGTACCGCTGATGGATTGTTCCAGTTGTCGATTCCAAATGATCTTGTCGTCTTGAGCGGCACTTCAATCACGGGTTCGGGACAAACCGGTAAGGCTGTTCAAGTCTTCGGACGTGGACTTCGATACGCCGGCGCCCGCAACGTCATGATGAGTTTGTGGAACGAGCCCAGTGATACTAGAACTGCTGAAATCGGCAACTTCTATAAGAATAAGAAGCGCGGCATGACCAGCGCTCAATCGCTTCGCCAAGCGCAGCTTCTGGCTTTGTCCGCCGACCGCAATCCAAAAGCATGGGCAGCTTTCCAGTTGCTCGGCGCAGGAATGTAGTTTCGCCGTCAAAACAAAACAATTTGAAGGATGACCGTGCGACAACGCTGGTTATCCTTTTTACTTTGACGGAGTTGCATTTTGGTAACGGCTAAATTTTTGATTGAGAAAATTTAAGTCGTGACCAAACCGATAATTCTTGTCGCCTTTGCTCGTTTTCTAAGCTTCTAAACCGCTGGTTTTATAGTCATTTCCGCCGGGATTTGGATATGCATTTTATGTTTGCGGTATATCAAAATTTTGGCACGCCATCCGTGTTTCGCTCAGTTGTCAGTTTGATCCGGCGATATCTTGCGAGCGCGGCGAGAGTCACCGCTCTGCAAGGTTAATACGTGCTTTGCAAGTGCGTTTTCAAGATGCAAGTAATGTTCTTTGTGGGTTACAATAACGACTCGCCAATAGATATCGAAGTCAAGCGGCAAGTTCACGCAGAAGTTCGTTCGAAGGACCAGGGGAAATTTCATGCAGCGCGCTCGTTCGTTCCAATCCACACCCAAACTTAGTAAAACAGGCTGGTTGAGCTTAGTTCTTTCAACTCAGTTTCTTCTTTCGAGTTTTTACTTGCCACTACCAGCGATGGCAGATGATCTGTCGCTGAATCCAGCGGCCACTGACTCCGGTGAGCCGCCGGCTGCCCATGCCGATGCTGCCGACCAGGCTGCTGTCGACGAAGCACCAACCGGCTGGGAAAGTGCTGCTAATGAATTTATTCGTTCCGAAAACAATGCGCTGACAGGCAAAGCTCCTGAGCCACCTGCTGTCAACGAAGTAAAACCAGTAGAGCAAGCGATCACCACGCCGCCGCTGGAAGTTGAGACGGCCCCAGAGACAAAAGTCACTGATGCGGCAACAACCGCTGTCGGGTCGCCTACCACCGAAGTTTCGAAAGAGACTACCGTCACGACGGTGAATCCAACAGAAACTGAAACCACCAGCTCTGTCACGACGGCACCGTCTAATGATGGCAGACAACTGGCTGATACCACCGGTGCTACCGGAGAACCGAAAGAAGTTCGTTCTGGCGATAACACAAGTTCATCTAGTAAAGATGGCATTGGCGGATTCGTCGGTGAAGCAATGGACGGAGCAGTCGGACTGCTCGAGCAAGGCTTCGTAGACCAGGGTGTTCGTGAAACCCTAGGTGAAGTGATCGTAATCGACAACGACGAAGCTGTTGAAGTCGAAGAAACTATTGCTTACGAAGAACTACCAACTGATGAAGGCAAAACCAAGATCAAGTCGGGCGCTCAATTCCCAGTAGTTATGTCCTCGCAGTTGAACAGTAAGAACAACAAGAAGGGCGATACCCTACAAGCTAGATTGAAATACGATCTAAAGATCGGTCCTCGTGTCGTCGCTAAGAAAGGCGACCTGGTAACCGGTCACATTCACTACAACTTGCCTGCTCGTTCAGTGATGCACTCGTTGGTCACACCGAAGCGTTGGTATAAAAACTCCGGTGTTCTCGGTATCACTTTCGATGAAATTATCAACGACAAGAAAGAGCACATCGCTCTCAACGCCAGACCTGCGCGTAAAGCCAGAATTGTCAGAAACAAGGCTGAGGGTCGTGAGCTTGGCGTCAACGATTGCGGAGAAATTACTGGTCCATGGGGTCAGCAATTGAAGTACAAAGCAATCCGTGTTGGTTTGAACTTTGCACTCGCGCCGGCTGGTGTGTTCAGCTTCGGTGCTATGCCTGTGGCTCTCGGAGTTATTGGTGCTGTAAACCCATCATTCGCGTTCATGAAACCGGTCGGTACCAACGTTCGTCACCGTCGCATCAAAGGTTTCGCATGGGGCTTCCTGAGCGGCGTTCCTGGCAGTTGGATTATCGAAGACACAGTCACCAAAGGTCAGGAAGCGATTATCAAACCGGGTGATGAATTCCTTGTTGAACTCAAAGAAGAATTCACTGGCGAAGCTCGTTCCGAAGCTACTCTGTTGCCTGGATCCGCTGCTAAGGTCCGCGGTCAAGTGTTGACAGACACCAAGGAAAAATCGAAGTCAAAGAAAAAGTAAGCGCTGAAAATCGCTAAAATTCAATAAAATCCGGTGGGAGTGTTGTTTCTGACGTCCGCCGGATTTTTGTTTGTGGGTAAGCAGCGGCTATATACAAAGCTCGGTTAGCGCAGATAACACTGTCCGTTAAAGCCGAAAGCGGAGGGCAATTGCCCTCCGCTTTCGTCAGTTCCATATTGGAGTCTTAATTGGCCAACGCCAGCCAGCCAATGCATTGTTGAGGTTTAGTAGGCTCCAACGTAAGGACCGGGACCTGCGCCAGCGATTGACGATGGGGCGTCAAGCTGGATTTGCAGCGGTGTGCCAGAAGGAATAGTTACGTCTTTTCCTTTTCTGAGCAACAGACTTTGGGTAACTCCGACGCCGCCACCAATGGCGGTACCGGACCAGGCTCCGCGACCGACCCCGCCTCGGCCTCCGGCGATAGCACCAACTGCGGTGCCGAGCGCCGCGCCGACGCCGGCGCCGACTGCGCCTCTTCCCACAGCTTGAACGGTTTTGCCCTTCCAGGTTTCGCCGACGAGTTCGCCGTTGCCGTCTTTGTCATCGTATTTGCCGATGCCACCGACGATGTGAGCTACGATTGGGGTTTCGGTGCCATCTGGAGTTCTCAATCTATTAAATTGAATTTCTAGACGGCCGGACATTCCGAGGTAACCGCCTTTTTTCGCTTCGGAAACTTGACCGATAAGAACGGAACCGGCAGGAATTTGTGAGTCTCCGAGAATGACAGCCTGACTGATGCCGGCTTGAATCATGTCTCCAGGTCTAGCAACTTGCGTTGCGATTGAAGTGTTCAGCATGGCAGGAATTACTAGACCGGCTGGTGCGTACGCGACGCGACCTTGTCTGTAACCGCGTGGCGGAGGGTTGTATCCTGTGCTGCCTTGCGGTGCAGCATAGTTGTACGATGCAGAAGCTCCGTATTGAGTCGGCCCACCCTGTGGCGGCTGTTGTTGCTGGCTGCCGAAGTATTCAGGCTGACCTTGAGGTGCGCCTTGTGGCGCGTAGTTCTGTTGTGGAGGTGCTGCTGCTGCCACTGCTGGAGCGCTGGCTGCGTAGTCACCGGAAAGTTGTGAGACATAGCTCTGAACGGTAGCCTGATCGCGAAGCGAATTGCGGATTCCGTCTGCCCATTTTTGAGCGAGAACTGCAGGTGAGACGCCGTTCGCCTTGGCACTTGCTGCGTCGACTGTGATGACCTGGTAGCCACCCAGGGTGATTACCGGCAATCCTTTTACATACGTGATATTGACGGCAGCTGGTGTTCTATCTTTGGCTGCGACGAGTGCATTGTCCAAATTCTGTTGTGCTTGTTCCGCTCGTGCATCTGCCGATAGAGAACCGCTTCCTGCGAGGTTTGACATGACCGGGTGTCCGGCAAATCTGACTTCGGATGCTAGCACCGCCAGCGGTGTCATGGCAATGATTTGGCTGAGCACTAGAGCACTTGCTACCGTGCTTCTTTTGAGTGAAAACCTTCTATTAGAACTCATGGATTTTTCCCTGTCGTCTCGACTTGTGTGTGTCACACGGTATTGCTGGCAACCTCGATCTGAACGTCTGATGAGGTCTTAACTCGCCGTTGCCCGCAATGCGGAGCTTGATTTCTAGACAGTGAAGAGTCTACCAATGTTCCCGCTTGAGTTTCTGAGAGTTTGATAAAGCCAAACCAGTCCAGTCCTGCGCGGGTGGTCAAGAGAGCGGTTCTCAGCGAATATTAGAGGAAATTTTAAATCTGCCGTTAATGTTTAACATACCTGAATCTTACGTCCGAGGCGTTTCTGTCCTTGATTCAAGTGCGAGAATGATTGTTATGACAGACCGAGACTTAGCCGGAAAAAACGCACTCGTAACCGGCGCGAGCCGAGGAATCGGGCGGGCTATAGCTTTAGAACTGGCAAGTCGCGGTGCTCGATTGGCTCTGGTTGCGCGAAATGAGCAGCTGCTCGCCGACCTTAGTGGCCAACTGGAGAGTGTTGGATCTCAATCGATATACAAAAGTCTCGACATCAGTCAGGATTCGTTTGTCTCTGAGCTTTCGAAGTGGTTGAAAACAGAGGATTTCAGCCCGGATATCCTGGTCAATAATGCGGGAATTTATTCGACCGACTATATACGTTTTGACCAGCCAGATGAATGGGAAGATTCGAATTCCTCCTCGACGGAACTCTGGAAATCCACATTAGCAGTCAATCTCACAGCGCCATACCTGATTTCGAAAATTTTCGCTCCCAAAATGATCGAAAAGAATTGGGGAAGAATAATCAATATTTCATCCATATCAGGGCAGAAGGCCGAGGCTTACGGTAGCGCGTATTCGGCTTCCAAATTCGGTCTCAATGGCGTGACACAATCATTGGCGCTGGAACTGGCTCGGCATGGTATCACCGTCAACTCGGTCTGTCCGGGATGGGTAGATACGGATATGGCTCAGCATCAGATTAACGATCCTCAGTGGTGCCGGCTCAACGACATCAATCCCGAGGAGTCTCTAGACATAGCCAGATTTTCAGTACCGCAGATGCGATTGATCGAACCGGCTGAGGTAGCAGGTTTGGTCGGATATTTGTGCTGTGAGCGTGCAAAAGGTATAACTGGACAAGCAATCAATATTTGCGGAGGGTTGTCGATAACTTGAAATCGAAATTTACTGAAATTGCGCTTCGCAAGAATGGATGGAAGGTCGAAAACATCGACGGGATGCAGCTGGTTTTTGCGCCGAGTTTGTTGGCTCTCGACTTTGTCGCCCATGCCTTCACCACTCGAGTGGGCGGACAGACGCCTCAACCGTACGATTTCTTCAATCTGGGCGGCAACATTCCTGGTGATGAATTTCGACGCGACGCGCATCACAACCGCGAACGGCTCTGTGACGCGCTATCCATCAAGTATTCCGACCTTGTTGTCCCGGGGCAAGTGCATTCTAGAAACGTCGAACTAGTCAACGATCGCTCCCAACTCCCTGACCTGAAGGGCGTTGACGGTTTAGTGACAGAGCGTTCGGAAACGCCATTGCTCCTGCATTTTGCCGATTGCGTTCCAGTGATAATTGTGGATAAACAAACCAGAGTGATCGGCATTTTTCACGCCGGCTGGCGCGGGACAGCTCAAAACATCGTCAGCCACGGTGTCGAACGCATGGTCAAGGAATTAAATGCTGATCCTGCTCATATGATAGGTGCAGTCGGTCCCGCCATTGGACCTTGCTGTTATCCGACGTCCGACGAGGTGGCTCAAGCCTTGAGCGAAACCGTCAAAGACGCCGCGGGATTGGTCGGAACCAATGGCAGTCAACCCGCTCCAGATATCAAAGCGTTTAATGCGATGCAACTGCTGGAAAGTGGCATACAGGAAGTAGACGTTTCCGATTTCTGTACCGCCTGTAATCCATCGATGTTTTACTCGCACAGGCAGTCCGGAGGCACAACTGGACGGCAGGGAGCGCTGGTTTCACTCAGAGGATAATTGGTTTTGGGTATGAAAAACCTGGCTCGCTTGTTCGCCGTGATTAGCACCGTTGCCGCTCTTCAATCCTGCAATCTGGGCAGTTATCCAAACTCGGCTGAGGATTGGGACAAATCAGCCAGAGAGAAATACTTGCGGGAAGAGTACAACCTGGCTTGCAACGATTGGGACCAGGCGGTGAGGCTCGACCCGGACAACCCTGATTACTGGTGGAAACGATCGAGAGCTACCATGCGATTTGGTCGAGAGCAGCAGTCTATCGATGATGCAAAAAAATCTATTGAGTTACTGGGGAACAAGGATCCGCGCAAGCTGATTTATTACAATCTCCAGCTGGCTGAGGCTTATCAGCAAAAGAACATGAACGCTGAGGCTCGGGCGACCTTCGATAAAACGCTAGAGATGGCTAAGGGAACGCTTGACGCCGCGCCGGTTTATATGGAAAGAGGGCGTTTTTTCGTGCGGATAGGGGAATGTGACAAGGCGATTGCCGATTTGAACAGCGCTATCGCGCTCGTTCCGACCTTGGGACGCGCCTATTTTTATCGTGGAAAGGCGTATGAAGGTAATCACGAAATGTCTAAGGCTGTCGACGACTATCTCAAGTCTCAAGAGATGAATTACGACAACCCCGGTGATAAATGGGAGCCTCTGCCGCTTAACTAGGCACAAAATTTAAGGCTTCGCCGTCTGTAAAATTCGGCTCAAACCCGTAGGTTGGATCACAAGAGTCGATGTAAAGATTGGCCGTGGTGTTTGTTTTCATCGGCGATTTGTTCGACAATATATAAGGTGATGTCTGAGGTTGTCTCCCCGTGCAGCTTTGCAAACGCGCCAGAATCTCCGTTTCCAAAGACCTGAGCAACAAGCTGAGACGGATGATCGCGTCGTTTTTGAGCGTCATCTTTTTGATGTCTTCTCTGGCGCCGACGCCTGCAATTGCACAGAC
>CAZRMH010000291.1:1699-10629 GCA_964600935.1 uncultured Candidatus Obscuribacterales bacterium | reverse complement strand
CCGGAGCATACATGCCCCGCTCCGAGAACCAGGACTACAACCGACCGGTGGGCTGGAGAGTCACAGCTGAAGCCATTCGCACCCAACCAGCCAGTTCGTCTTTGATCGTTTCCACTCTCGGCTCGGATTTCAAAACCAGTTATGCCGCCCTCTTCAGCGAAGCGCCGATGTCAGGCTGGAATCTAACTTCGCTGTCATTACCGGCGGGACACTTCCTGCTGAGAATTCCAAAATCCGAGGCCGATTCTTCCGATGACGCAGCTGCATGGCTAGTCGTTTTACTCAGTCCAATTGATGCAGGCTCCACGGAAATCAGAATAAAAATTCAATCGCGCAAGCCATCAACCTACCTGCCTGCCGTTTCAGCGTTTTTAAAACGCTGTCAAATGAAGGCCAGCGGTAACGAGCTCTTGTGAAAAAGAGGGAAGATCGACCATACGTAATCGGCATAACCGGAACAATTGGCTCCGGCAAATCTAGAGTTGGTACCATTCTCAATCGACTGGGCATCCCGGTGATCGACTCCGATATCGTGGTTCACGATCTTTTCTCAGACGATCAATCACTGAAGAGCGCTATCAGAAGCCATTTTGGTGATAACGTCATCCAAGAATCTAACGGTCTGGAGACAATTGATCGCGACGCCCTGGGGAAAATTGTCTTTGCCGACACTGGAGCCCGCAAAGCACTGGAGCGTATCGTTCATCCCGCCGCTATTCGCGAATGCCAGCGCAGAATCAGTGCCGTGGATGATAGCGATCTCGTCGCCGTGCTTGTGCCGCTACTCTTCGAAGCTGGTCTGGAAAAACAATACGATGAAATCTGGGCCGTCTATACAGATGAAGAGACTTTACGGAAAAGACTGAGCGCTCGCGACAAACTTTCAGCCGACGAGATCGACCAGAGGTTATCTGCTCAACTGCCTCAAAAAGAAAAAATCGAACGCTCGACAGAAATGATAGACAATTCCGGAAAACCCGAGGAGACTGAAAGACAAGTGATTGCGCTAGTCGACAAAGTCAGACAGAATCTCGAAAAATCAAATGCGGTATCGTGATTGCTTCGCGTTTTCTCTAATGCTCGTCCGGAAAAAACGTCGAGAAGTTGCGTTAACCTGCGAAACATTTAGTCTGTCAATAGGGGTAGAATTCGAATTGTCAGTGGAGTGAATCGATGGACCAAGCGAACGCAACGGACTACATTGGTGATAGCTCTCAGGTATTATTGCCAAATCAATTTGCAAATTAAGCTCGGAATTTCCGCGAAAAAATGCCAACCGTCAATTTCATTACTAAACAAATTCAATACAAGATCGTTTATTACGGCACTGGACTTGGTGGCAAAACGACGAATTTAAAGTACATCCATAGCCAGGTCGCCCCGAAAGACCGAACCGAACTGATCGTCATGGCGACCGAAACCGAACGTACTCTATATTTTGATTACCTGGGTCTCGACCTTGGCAACATCCAGGGAATGCAGGCCAAGTTTTCGCTCTACACCGTGCCCGGTCAATGGGAATACAGCGCCAGCCGAAAACTCTTGCTCAACGGTGTCGACGGCATCGTATTCGTCTCGGACTCAAGCCCATCTCGACGCGAAGAGAACAAAAAAGCTTTGCTAGACATGATTGAAAACCTTGCTACATACAAGAGAAAGCTGGTTGATATCCCCTGCGTGCTGCAATACAACAAACGCGACTTGACTACTGTTCTGCCTATCTCTGTGATGGAAGCCGATTTGAATTTATTGAAAGTTCCGTGGTTCGAGACGTCTGCAATCGAGGGATCAGGCGTGTTCAGCACTTTGAAGGGCATCACCAAACTGGTTTGCGAACTAGACACCAAAGTGTAGTGTGTCGGACTTGCGGAACTCAACTCAGGTGATGACCGCACTCTCCACAAAACTTCGCGGATGGCTCAAGGGGCAGCTGGCAACTGGGACAAGCCATGATGCGTACTTGCAAATGTAGGCCACACTCTCCGCAGAAGCGCGCGTTGGCTTCCAGGTGAGCCGCGCACTGTGGGCACTTTGCGCCTGCTTGCTTGCTGCTCACCACCGGTTGGAACACAGGTGCGCGCTCTGATGCATCAGGCGCGGATTGCGACGGTGCCATCGGCTGAGTCGTATAGCTTGGCATTTGCGCATTCGGCGTGTAGTAGCCACCAGGGCTCGTGGGCGAAGGCGTCGAAGGGGGCTGCACCACAGACGGTGGCTCACCTTGCGCTTGCGGCCAACTTGGGTTCGGTGACACCATCAATTGACTCAGGTCTGGAACTATCGTTCCGTGGTCTGCAGATTTATGCACGGTTACTCCAGAAGCCGGAGGACCGCCAACCATTCCACCACCACCAAAGACCGCCGGATTATTACCAACTTCGTCTGAAGCATTGCTCAAAGCGGCCGGAGCCTGATTCACTCCTGTAGGAAGCTGGTTAGCTGCTGCTGGAACCTGCGCTGCTGCTGGATGCACCGGATAACTAGCCGGTTGAACCGGTTGTGCTGGAGCCGGCACACCGTAAACGTCAGGCGTTGGAACACCGTAGACATTCGGAGGAGGAGCTGTCGGAGACGATTCGACTTGAGAGAAGTTTTGTGCAACGTTGTAGTTCGGAGACGAAGAATCTTGCGCCGCAGGTTGGGCTTGCACACTGGATGGAGGGAACATCGGCGTGGACGTTTTTGACTGGGTTGCCGGTTCAGGAGACGCCGATCGGGATATTTCCGATTGCGTTGCCAGCTCGAGAACTCTCGCCGCGGTCATCTCCGCTGGCGGTGGCAATGGCGAACTAGGTTCGATTACGACTTCTTTGGCTTTTTCCAATTCGTCGTTTGCCGCAGCTGGAGCCAGTTCTTCAACAGGTTCCGGTTCAGCAGCAGAACCCTTCTTCTTTCTTCCTTTGATCTTTTCACGCGCTTTCTTCCGCAAAATATCTTGCTGCTTCGCGCGCTCCTCGGGTGACATGTCTTCGAGAATTTCTTTATTTGAACGCACTACATCTTCGTCTCTGACGCGAGCTGGTTCGGACTGGCTAACACTGTTTTGTCCAGTCGCAGCGAAATTGAATTGCTCATCGACAAGCTTGTTAATGTCCGGGTTCTGAACCGCGGGCAACTGCGCGGGGCTTTGCTCGTTTGGTGAAACGGCGGACTGTTGCTGCTCTCTCAATTCTGCGTCCTGACGCATGCGCAACTCAAGGTCGACAAGCGCACGCTGAGCGGCTTTCTCCTGCACTCGCGACAACGCATCTTGTTTTGCCTTGTCCCCAGCATCTTGCGAGCTGCTACCGGAATCGAACGTTTGAGCATCCACTTGAATGGTTTCTTTTTGCGCGTTCAACGCTGCTTCCCGTTGAGCACGAATCAATTCTTGCTGCGGATCAAACGAATGCTGAGGTTGCATCGCCGCTTGCTGCTGAGCTTGAAACTCCGCCTGCTGCTGCACAAACTGCTGCTGGGCTTGTTGTTGCGCGTAAAACTCAGATTGTTTTTGCGCTTCGATCGCGGCTTGTTGTTGCATCTGCAGCTCTGCTTGCTTCTGAGCCGCCATTGCCGCTTCTTGCTGCGCCTGCATCTCCGCCCGTTGCTGAGCCTCCATCGCAGCCTGCTGCTGTGCTTGCAACTCGGCTTGTCTTTGCGCTTCCATCGCGGCCTGCTGCTGTGCTTGCAATGCCGCCTGCTCTTGCTGCGCGCGTTGCTGGGCCTGGACATCTGCGAACTGCTGCGCTTGAAGCGCTTGTTGCTGAATTCTCTGTTGCTCCGCCAAGCGATTGGCTTCCTGCTCCGCGGCTAGTTGCGCCGCTTGAGCAGCGGCCTGCTGCTGAGCGCGTGCTTCTGCTTCCTTTTGAACGTGCAGAATCATTTCTTGCATTTGAGCCTGGCGTTGGGCTTCCAGGGCGGCTTCTTGCTCTTCCGCTTGTCGCCGCGCTACAAGTTCAGCTTCTTGCTGAGCCAACAATGCAGCTTCCTCTTGCTGGCGAAGATGAGCCTCCTGCTGCGCTCTCAGTGCTGCTTCTTGCTGCGCTTTGAGTTCAGCTTCCTGTTGCGCCCTGAGCTCAGCTTCTTGCAAAGCCCGCATTCGAGCCTCATTCTGCGCACGACGCTGCTCTTCCTCTTGCGCACGCAATAGCATCTCTTCTTGCTGAGCCCGCAACGCAGCTTCCTGCGCCTCGCGGATCTGCTGTTCCTGACGCATTCGCAGGTAGGCAGCTTGCTCGTCACGCTTCTGTTGCTCGAGCTCCGCGAGCTGCTGAGCTTGTTGCTGAGCAAGAATGTGCGCTTCATACTGCGCCTTGAGTTTCGCTTCGTTGAGCGCCCGCATACGCGCTTCATCGATGACACGGAACTGCTCTACCTCAGGTCCGACATAAGGATTCATACTAGTGTTCGGATCGATCGGAGTCGGCTGCGGCGCCCCGCGTTCTAGACTGGCACTGTGACCAGCAGGCCGTATAATCGGTTGTGCTCCTGACGCTGTCGGAGAGCCCGAACCAGGCGCCGATGCTCGCCCGCCGAGCAAATCGGCGACATCACTGCCGGGACGATTTCCACCACCTTGGCGCAGATTGTTGGCTGGACGTTGATTAGGTACCGCACCTTGACCTTGAGATTGCGGCGGACCGCCTGGTGATGCGCCTTGATTGCGATCGCCTCTCCCGGCAGCCGGTTTAGACCGATCCGGTTTACCCGTCATAATAGGCGTCAGCATTCCCGAACCAGGTGCAGCAGGTTCAGCCTGCGCTGCGGTTTTCGGCGTTACTTGCGCTTGCAGCAAATCCACCGCTTTGCGATAAACGTTAATAGGAAGAAGTCTCGCCTCCACCAAGAATGGTGACGGTGGAAGTTGCTTCTCTTCGAAAGTGGCTGGATACGAGATGTACAGCAGTTCTTTCGCCCTGGTCATCGCCACGTAGCATAGTCGGCGTTCCTCTTCGAAGTTTAACGCCGCGTCCGAGGGGCAAATTCCCTCTGCCATTCCAGTCAAGAACGCAATTGGAAACTCAGCCCCTTTCGAATCTTCGAAGCTTTTAACGTGAACCGCACTCTCTTCGTTTGAAACATCTTTGTTCTGGCTGAATTCCTGCTTAGCCTTTATGAACTCGCGAACAGTAGAGTACGCCTTGGCTTCCTCTTCCAGTTGTTCGACTTTACGCATCGGTTCATACACCACTCCTGGTGGCACCTTGACGGCGCTATAAATTTCATTGAGCCTTTGGGTTCGTTTCAACAACCCAATCGTTTGCGACGGCGGAAGCGCTTCTTGATGCATTGTTCTGACTATTCGAACTAGCTGCGCCAAATCCTCGCACGAACTGTCGGCGGTCGCATCATGGTAAATCTCGATTGCTTTGAGAAACGATAAATTGTTAGCTTCGGCAAAACTGGCGATAGTATTGGATAACTTGGAAAGCTTCTGATCCATCTCGCGCGATTTGAGTTGGCAAAATCGCTCGAAGGACGCGCGCGCTTTCGGTCCATCAGGATCCATTACGAGACTCAAAAACGCCATTACGTCGCCGACTTCGTCTGGCACCACTTCACTCGAGGCTAAGTCGGATTTGCATTTTATGTTCTTCTTGAACAGGGCCGCCTCGAGAAGACTGGCGTACCTGGGCGTTCTCCACAACAGTGCTATGTCGTTGGGCGACTTGCCGCTCTCCACCAGAATTGAAACTTCGTTAGCCACCCAGTCGGCTTCCGCCTCTTCCGAACGACATTGCTGCGGACCAATAACCGCGCTGGTGGCAGCGGTTCCGAATCCCGGAATCATGTCTTTCATGATCCCCTTAAAACCAAGTGCTGCAGCCAAACTTCTCGAATGGTCGACAATCGCAGGATGACTGCGCCAGTTTTTATCGAGGATGTAGCACCGGGCATTCGGCATTCTTATCGAAGTATCTGCCATCATCCGCGGCAAAGCGCCCTTCGACTCGGTCACGCACTCGTCCTCGTCTCCGACAAGAAACAGATTGTCCTGAGGGAACGCGAGCAAACGAGCCATAAGATCGGCAGCCGCTGTGCAATCCTGATACTCGTCGACTAAAACGAATTCGTACTTGTGCTGGTACTTCGCTCGAACCGCCGGATCATCGGCAAGGATTTGCGCACAGAGCGAAATAGTGTCATCCGGATCGACTTTATTGCTTTTGCGAAGTGCTTCCTCATAAGCTGTATATAGCTTGACGACTAGGTCTTCTTCGTCAGTCGTTGCGCGTTCTTTGATTCGTTCAGGCGTTACTAAATTCGCTTTGTACAACGAAATCAGGCTGCCAATCGCCACTTCGTCAATCTCAGCTTCCATCAATTCGAGCTGAAGTGGGTCCATATCCTTGAGTTCTTTTTTCAGAACCCGCTGGAGAACACGATGCGGGGCCGATTCAAGCTTAAGCGGCGGTTTGCGTTTAACAACTGTAGCGTTCTCCTTTAAGATCCGCAGACCAAGGTCTTTCCAATCAGAAAAACTGATTCTTTGAACCGTCGCGGCATCAGTGAGAATTTCAACTTTTCGCTTCAACTGAGAGATTGTTTCTTCAGAATGAGAAAAAACCAGAATGCGTTCAGGGTTCACGCCTTGCGCCAGCAGATATCCGATGCGATGACTGACACAACTGGTTTTCCCGGTACCCGCGCCACCTGTGATGGCTACCGGACCAGCACCATGGGTGATGGCAAATTTTTGCGAATCATCGTCAACCGGAAGCTCCGGAATTTTAGGCTGCTCACGTCCGGACATTAAACGACCCACTGCCGATTTCTTACGGCCCTGGGTCCAGACCTGCTCGACAGCGTCTACACAAGCGGTCAAATCACCAAGAATCTCTGCCGTTGTGAAACGAAGAATTTTCCAACCATCGCTTAGCAGAACAAGATTCTTCTTAGCCTCACCGCTATTAGGCACATTCGGATCTAGCGATGCCAGTACGTCACATTCGATTGCAAGCCTATTATCACGATCCGCAATCGACATATCGAGCATGTAGTCACCGAGCACCTGCTGGGCGGTGACCGGTAGCTCACGTTCATTCATCGCGTTAAAGAGATTGTATTCCGCCTTCAACATCGGCGGATGACCCTCAGTTTTGACCTGACGAAATTGATAGAGATCGATCATCGTCGCCTCGATCAACCACATCAATTTTTCCCATGAAATCTTGCGTCCGCCATATTCGACATCGTCGCACTGGGCACCATATGCGATGAATTCATCCATTCCCAAAGAAGTTGTGATCACGGTCGCTTTGTTGAAAAGAGCGCGTGGATAAACGACGTAATGGTAGAGATACCAGAGCTGTTGAGGAGTCACCGGCGCTTCGAGATCTTTGATAATGGCAACTTCGGCACCGAGCATATCGAGTTCGAACATGGTCACATGCGGCTGATTGAACGCTGTACCCGCCGTAGCCAATCCCCATAGATGCTCGGCTTGCGCGACAATCACATCACCGATTGTCAAGAACGGCTCAATTCCCCTGGCGCGCAGGTTGATGACAGACGACTCAATATAGGCGTCATACTCCGGCGTGAAATCAGAGACAAATAAGCCCCGCACAGACCCCGTATACAAACCAAAGTTATCGACGAACCAGTGCATGGCGTCGCGACAATCAGTTGGTTGTGGTGGCATCCTTCGAGAGCGAATGTCCGGTCTGCGTGGCTTAGACAATTTACGATCTTTCTTCCAGAGGCTTGTTTTATATGGGTCGTATATACAGAGAGTTTAGCCCATTCTCTTGAAAACCCAAAATGTGCCTAGTTCAACGTTCCCATCTATCTTGAAGAATATTCAAATCTTCTGGCAGATAATAAATCTGGTGACCGTCTGACAATATGTGTTTTGATTGGCAACAAAACTGTTAACTGCGCTAAAGAGTAAGTACCCTGGGCTTTCCGGGGCCCGGCTTAATGAATTGCAGTTCTTGACATATTTCAGTTCGAGCAGGGAATAGTACAATCACTTTGGGCTCTTTGTTTGGAGTCACTGGTCTCGGATTTTTCCGAACCATCTTTACCAGTCAAGCGAGCAAAAAAAACCTCAGTTGAAGGAGAGGCATATTTCATGAGAGCACTTGTATTGACAGCACTTTTGTCGATGATCGCAGCGCCAGCAGCATTCGCCCAGGCCTGTGGAGATGAAGGACGCTACTTCCACCTTAAGCCACCAACGTACTCTTATCCGAGTCACAGAAAACGTACCATTCACCGCAAAGCTAAAGCTCTGCGTTGGTACAGAGAGCACAATGGCAACGTACTTGTTTGCCCTGAGTCCTACATCGAAGGCATCACGATCACAACCAGCAAATAAGCTGATTGAGATTACATCCTTAGTGTAGTCAGCGGGTCGAATCCATAACCTTAAGGGCGTCTTCGGTCGCTCACGTAATTGTTTTACCTATTACGGATTGGTTATCGGCTATTCGCACCCAATAGTGAAACACGGCTAAAATCCAAACCATTCAATTCGCTCGCTGAATTAGGTTCCGTGTAAACAAGCTGAAAGCAAATAGTGCCTTAAGAAGCGCCTCCGAAACGAGGCGCTTTCTGTCTTGATGCGATGCCAGACCTGAAGCAACATCGCGGAAGGCCGCCAAAACCGAACATTCGTTAATCGCCTCAAGGACAGGCACTAGAAAGCTGTACTCGGATTTTCACTAATCCTTTTCACGTTCGCGACTCCAACCGGCAGCATCAAACAGTGGATTATCCCAGGGCATGCCGGCGTCTGTCGCCACCCCCTCACCAATCCCTTTGATATAGGTTTTGTGAGCGATGGTCAAACTGGGTTGAACGAGATAAACCCATGGCAATTTCTCGCCAAGCAACGCCTGAATCTTGTAGTAATCCTCCTCACGCTCACGCTCATTCGAGTCTCGATAAGCCTTTTCAACAAGACTGTCCAACTCGTCGTCTTTGTAATGCGCGTAGTTAAGCGG
>CAZRMH010000291.1:0-1689 GCA_964600935.1 uncultured Candidatus Obscuribacterales bacterium | reverse complement strand
GGACCCTTTTTCCCCCAGACCAACCTACAATCAGGGTCCGGACCTTGCGTTCGGCTGAATAAAACCGCGTCATAGTCGCCTGTCGTCAGATACTTGTCTTTCATGGTCGAGTATTCAACGAGCTCGACACGAACTCCGATCTTGGCTGTCTGCAAGTCTCCTGCAACGACCTGGGCAACGTCCATGAAATCTTTTATGGTTACTATTTTGAATGAAAGTCGCTGCTGCTTACCATGCGGACCTGGCGTATCGTCCTGCTTTGCCGGGTTCTTCGCAAACCATCCGTCCGGTTTTTGTTCGAAACCACTGGCTGTCAGATAACGTTGCGCTTCTTTGACATCGTACGGCCAGCGACGAACCAGGCGGTTATACACAGGTCCGCACTCCGGAAAATCACAGGCCGGGACCACCGCAAATCCAGCATACAAATTGTTTACGATCGAATACTTATCGATAAACATAGATATGGCCTGGCGGAACGTTGGATTATCATACGGCGCTTTCTCTGTGTTGAACGCCAGAAATATCGTCCTTGCACCGGGAAATTTGCGGAACTCGACATCGCTGTGCTCGCTGAGGACACCGAGTTCGATGCGACCATCAACTCTGGCAACGTCAACGTCCCCACGAAACAAAGCAGCCGAAAGTAAGTTGCCATCAGGAATTACACGCCAGACGAGATATTCACTCTTCGGTTTGCCGGCCCAGTAATATGGGTTGGCTCTAAAAACCAGTTCGAATCCAGGGTCCCAGCGATGAATCAAAAACGGACCGCAACCTACTGGTGACCGCGCCAGCTTATTCGAATTTTTCATTGCCTCTGAAAACGTTGAGGCTGGCACTATCCGCAGATCCGCGATTCGGATCATTAAAGGCAAGTTTTTCGCCGACAAATGCAGCACTATCTGTAGTGGCGATGGCGATTCGAATGAAACAATCGATTCATAATTGCTACGAAAGGGGGAACCTGGTCCTACTGTCGCTTTGATAGAAGCAAGAACGTCATCAGTTGTCAGATCGCTGCCGTCACTAAACTTTAAATTCTTGCGCAAATGAAAAGTATAGGTTTTCCCGTCCGGAGAAATTTGTAATGATTCCGCCAAACTCGGCAAGATATCTCCTTTTTCGTTGTACCGAACAAGCCCACCATGAATCAGGGTTTGCGAGAAATAAGATGCCGAATCAACTCCACGGTATGGATTAAGCGTCCGAGGTTCCCAGGGCATGCCGATTACAACAGTATTTGATCGTTGCCGTTCTACAAAAACGTCATTTTTTTCCAACTTAGAGCAGCCGGTCGAACCGAGCAAAAGCGCTACCACCGCGAGTCTCAACCCGAATGGTTTGAAATTGAATAAGCTTTTCAACAAAAAATTGCCGTAAGTTTCGACAAACGAACAAAGGTTTTGGTTTAACAAATCAAATAGTAAACCAGGAGCTGGAGCTGCTCTCAAACTAATCAGTTCAGCAGCCGCTTCTTCGCTTCTGTGCAAATTTTCGTGCCGGAAAAATGCCGGCGTTTTCATGAATAGAACCAGGTCAGGGCTGACACTATGGACCCATTTGTGAAAGGCAATACATGCTGACCAACATAACCAGCATGGCACTGGTCACGCCCAGCCAGAAACCGGCGACGAGAATCTGCCAGACAATCAAAGCCTGACGGGCCGTCAGACTGATGATGATACC
>CAZRMH010000290.1:0-10667 GCA_964600935.1 uncultured Candidatus Obscuribacterales bacterium | reverse complement strand
GCATCATGAGCAGCTGGGCTGGCGCCTTTAGTACCCTGCTCGACAAAGGTATGCTCATGCTCGACACCTTCTGCATGATGAGCATCAGCTTTGACGTTAAACGACCAATTGCCAATCGTTCCAAATAGAAAAACAAAACAGAGACTTAGAACGCAGAGCAGAAAAGTATCTTCGGTACTGCCGACCGGCACCACCTCAGTATGAGCAATTGGTCCCTCGTGATGATGATGGTCTTCGAGATGAGCGTGCTCATCGTCGTGTCCGTGCTCAGCGTGAGTATCTTGTGCCATTGCGAATCAACCTTTTCGAACGTGAATTACCTGGATTGTTTTAGAGCAGATTCTGTTTCATTTCTCAAACAAGTTCTGATTTCGTTCCTCAAACAAGCTTTCTGACTGCTCCTTGCGATGATCAAATCGCTGACAGAAGCACTTAGAGATTTATGCAAATGGACTGGACATGAAGATAATCCATGTCAAAAGCGCCACCCACATGAAGATCACAAGCGCGTAGTACTGACCACGCCCGGTCTGTGTGTATTTGAGCACTTCGCCGCTGGCGCTGGTGATCAAACTCGTACCATTAACAATGTTGTCGATGATGACAGTATCGATAAACTTCCAAACGTTGTTGAAGAGCGGAAGGATTCCCTTCTCAAGCGCTGCTCCGTAAATTTCGTCGAAGTACCATTTGTTGAGAGAGATTCTGTAGAAGATGTTGTTGCTCTCGACCAAACCTTTGTTCGGTGTCCATGACTTAGCGACATAGACGATATATGCAACTACGATACCAAGCAGAGCAACGATTGTTGAGGTCGTCATAACGCCGACGTCAACAGCTTCTGCGTGTGGATGATTGAAGTAAATAAACGCGGACCATGGGTTAACACCCTCTAAATGATTCACGAATGAATCGGTGTTCCAACCGAGGAAGCCACCAGCAGCCATCGAAGGGATAGAGAGGAAAGCTAAGGGAAGCCACATGACAGGCGCAACTTCGTGTGCTTTGTGATCGCCCCTGTAATCACCGGTGAATACCAGGAAGTAGAGACGGAACATATAGAATGCGGTCAAACCGGCGGTCGCGATCAGCGCCCAACCGATGAACGGGTTGTAATGCATCGCAGCGGCAACTACTTCGTCTTTCGAGAAGAAACCGCTGAACGGCGGCACGCCAGCAATTGCGAGTGTTCCGATCAAGAATGTCGCGCCGGTATACGGCATGATTTTTCTCAGACCGCCCATCTTACGAATGTCTTGTTCGTGGTGGCAACCAAGAATGACGGCGCCGCTGCCAAGGAACAGCATCGCTTTGAAGAATGCGTGAGTGAAGAGGTGGAACAAACCGGCGGAGAATGCGCCGACTCCGAGACCAGCCATCATATAGCCGAGCTGAGAGCAAGTCGACCAAGCCAGGACTCTCTTGATGTCGTTCTGGCTCATTGCGATTGTCGCTGCCATTACTGCAGTGATGGTGCCGACCGCTGCCACCACGGCGAGAGCGATACTATCCGTGCCACCAGTCGGGGAGAGGAAGATTGGATATGCTCTTGCCACCAGATAGATACCGGCAGCGACCATTGTCGCAGCGTGGATCAGTGCTGAGATTGGCGTAGGACCTTCCATCGCGTCAGGCAGCCAAACGTGCAGAGGAAATTGTGCGGACTTGGCGATCGGTCCACCGAATATAAGGATGGCCATCAGCGGCATGGAACTTGCAGCAAGAGCAAGCTCTGGTCTCAAAGTTCCGGCGTGTTGTGCGTTTTGAAGGGCTGTAGCAAGGTCGACACCGCCGGCGCCTTGACCTGCAAAAGCCATAATCGTCCCGCCGCCCCAGAAATCTTTGGTGGCAAGCAACAACATGATCACACCGACAAGGAACATGAAGTCGCCGACTCTGTTAACGACAAAAGCTTTCATACAGGCTGCTGCAGCCGAGTTCTTGTACCACCAGAAACCAATCAAGAAGTAGGAGCAGACACCGACCAGTTCCCAGAAGGCGTACATCTGGAACATATTGGTGGACACGACCAGACCCAACATCGATCCAGTGAACAATGACAAATATGCGTAGAAGCGCGCGTAGCCTGGATCTTCACGCATATAACCGTGGGTGTAAACCTGAACAAACAAGCTGATTGTCGTCACGACAATCAGCATCATGGTAGCGAGGTTGTCGACCAAGAAGCCGACGGATAGCCTGAATTCGCGACAAGTAAAGTAGTCGAAGTTTTCCTGAAAACTAAAACCTGGATTCGTGCGCAGCGCTTCGAATATCAATATGGAGTGGAAGAAACCCCAGGTCACTGCGGTGATAGATGCGACCATCGCGGCTGTTTTGAACCAGCGCTTCTCACCGAGTTTAAGACCACCAAACAGATAGGCGAGGATGATACCGAAGCCGACTAAAAACGGCATCGCGACAATCATCCAGGCGCTCTCAACACAAAGTCTGAGTTGTTCAGGATTAAGCAGCAGGTTCACAAATCGTCTCCAGGTACTAAAAACGGACTATGAAAAATTCGGAGCGGACAATTCGGCAGAGTCATTATCTGAAAGTCGTTAACGACGTGCGAAATACGGTGCTAATGATACAGTGCGTGCGCGATGACGGGGGCGTTTGATAAACCAGCGTTTAGGCAGTTAGTTGTAAGTAGAACGTTATCGAGAGGAGGGTTTTCTCCTGGCATCGTACCGAAAAGTTGATGGAGCTAGCCAGACAGCCGATCTTCTCTGCAGTAATCAAGGTGAATATGCGACGAGTGAAAAGATTTTTCATTTCAATAATTCTTCAAAGTGCCGCTTCCAACGTCAAAATCGCTGGAACGGAAATGACGCGGTGGCTATACTGTGGCCGCACGTATTGAGTTTAAATCGATCGAGGGGTCATCGTGGACAACGCATTGCTTTTGAAAGTCCTTCTATTCGTGCCGCTTGTGGCGGCCATCATCATCGCAGTGAACCCTTCGAAGGATGACAAAGACGCAAGAGGCATGGCGCAGCTAGCGAGCTGGATCATGCTCATTCTGTCGGCAATCATTGGCGCCAACTTCGATTACGGACACGGTCTCCAACTGGTCACTGCCGAACGCTGGATCACCAGCCCGGTGCCGTTGAACTTCACTATCGGAGTCGATGGTCTCAGCCTCTCACTCGTCATGCTGACATCACTGGTCACGCTGATGGCCGTTTACGCCAGCTACTCAATCAAACAACGCGTCAAACTTTACTATGCCAACGTGATGCTTCTGACGTTCTCCCTGCTTGGCGTCTTCGTCTCTCAAGACCTTCTTCAGTTCTTCGTGATGTATGAGTTCGAGCTCATCCCGATGTACTTCTTAATCGCGATCTGGGGTGGACCGCGACGCGGATACGCAGCAATGAAATTCTTGCTGTACACATTCTTCGGCGGCGTACTGATGCTCGCTGCAATCCTCTACACATATACGCAACTCTATGCGATGGACCCAGCCGCAGCGACATTCAATATGACGATGCTCTCGTCATCTACGCATGCGCTTCCAGTCCATGCGCAAGTTATCGCGTGTCTTGGTTTCTTCCTCGCGTTCATCATCAAATTGCCTTCGGTTCCATTCCATACCTGGCTGCCCGACGCTCACGTTGAAGCACCAACCCCGATATCAATGATTCTGGCTGGACTACTTCTCAAGATGGGATCGTACGGTCTCGTTCGAATCTGCATGGGCTTCTTCCCAGCCTTCTGGGCGGACTATGCACCATGGGTAGTCGCACTCGGCGCGATCAATATCATCTGGGGCGCAATCGCCTGTCTGGTTCAGAAAGATATGAAACGCATCATCGCTTTCTCGAGCGTCTCGCACATGGGCTTCATCTTGCTCGGGATTGGCTCGCTTTCGAATGCTGCAGTCAATGGTGCCATCTTCCAGATGTTGAGCCACGGTTTCATCTCCGCGCTTCTATTCTTCATGGTCGGCTGTGTTTATGAACGCTGCCACACACGATTGCTTCCTGAGATTGGTGGCGGTTTGGCCTATCAGATGCCGATTCTGTTTTACTTCTGGATGTTCGCCACAATGGCCAACCTCGGTCTTCCAGCGTTGTCAGGTTTCGTCGGTGAAGTAACCGTGTTCTACGGCGCATACACTTCGCCACTTGCGCATTCAACGATTCACGGCGCCTGGACGCAAGGTTGGATTGTTGCCGCCGCACTATCAGTGGTGCTGACCGCCGGTTACATGCTCTGGCTCCTCAAGCGCCTGTTCTACGGACCAGAACAACCAAAGTGGAAAGGTCATCTATATGACGCCACGGTTACCGAAAAATTTGTTGCAGCAACACTCTGTGCAGTAACTCTTCTTTTCGGTGTCGCACCGTTCTTGCTGACCGACATGTTCTCACGTGTAGGCGATCGCATCACGGCTGACGTTCTCAGCCGCATTCAAATCAGCCAAACCGATACACCAAAACCAAGCCTCTAATCGAGCCCCCTCGTTAAGACGCAACGCCAATTAGCTGTTCAATGATCGCCGTTGAAACGGTGATCATTGGTCTGATTCGATTGCCACTCGACTGATCCACTACGCTTCGATTGAAACTGAAATTCCGGCCGGTTGGTGTTTCTAATACTAATGAAAGGTCAAATCGAAGCGAAACTTACAACGCCTGGTCGACAAAATATGTTCGCGGTTCACTTGTGAAGCCAATCGCTTTTCCATTAGCATCGAGGGCAAGAACGACTACTTGATGTTTGCCTTTCTGATCCAGTGCTTGCGATGGCAGTCGAAAATCACCGGTCAGTTCGTTCAGCTCTTGTTTGAAAGCCAACTGTGAATCCTCTGGAAGGGCGCTCGAAGGCAGGTCCGGACAGGCTATATCCGTCTTGGTCACGGCGACGAGAACGCGTCTTGCCCCTGCAATTTTCGATGCGTCGAACAAAACCTTGACTGAATCTGCAGAATGAACAACAGGCAGAATTTTGTCTTGCAAATTGGCAGTCTGACCACTGCAACTCAATTCCAGACCTGGCGTCAGCAACAATTCGGGAACGTCCGTTACCCTCTTCACCTGCGCCTTGTATTGACCAGGAGAGAACTGAATTCCGACCTCTTTAACCGCACCATTCAGTAACCAGCTGCGGTATCGTCCCGGCTGAAAGAGAAGTTTCCCAGCGCGAATTTCGGCGAACGGACCTTCAGTGTAATCAATCCAGCTTTTCGGTTGGTGTTGCGAGCGCCAGACCAATCGAGAGTTTCGCATCAACTCTAATTGATCGGTTTCGATCTCGACTTCCAGAGCTCTGACTGCAAACGGATCAAGTTTCAAGTCTTTTGTAAGCCAAACGCATACTGATGTGGTCGGGTTCGAAACCGCGCCGGAAACGTTTTGAACGGGAACGACAGTTGATATCGCTTTCGACGTTGCGGCCGCACTGGTCTTTCGTCTTTTGACCTCAGGTGCTGGAGGAAATTTAGTCACATCTATTGTTTGAGCGCCTTCCGGCATACGCCAATCGATATATCCGCGATCGTCTTTGCTCCAGTGTAAAACTTTGTCTGTGCTCGAATCACCATATACAGTGGCAAGCAAGTTTGGATAAACATATTCAATCGGACCGGGAATCGGTCGGGTCAGGGTGACGAACTTACTGGCGTGATCGGCATCAGCCACTGGTTTCGTCATCATTGATTCAAGCAATTCCGGCCGCCCGATCATGCCGGCACCAGAATAATCTTGCGGCAGATCGATCAGTACAATTACTTTTCCTGGTGAAACCTGACCGGCCTCAGCAAGCAGTTTAATATTCAAATTCTGCATCTGTCGACCAGCCTCTATCCAGGGGAAGAGATTATGTTTAAGCCCTTGAAACCAGCACGTAGAGAGAACAACAAGCACTACCACCCCGGCTGCGGTAATCAGTTTCTCGACGATTTTCAGGTTCTTCCTTGCCAGCGGTTCGATAAACCGAATCGACGGAACTAGAGTCACGGCAAGCAACAAGCACATTGCCGATGAACCAAGGAAGAACAATCTGCTGCCGACCAGATTCGGAAAGATATGCCAGATTTGAAACGTCGGCAACTCCGCAACTAGAAGCCATATTAGAAGAAAGGCCATCACTCGCAGACGTGATAATGGCTGAAAGGCGCGCGTAATCATCAACACGACGACAGCGATCCAGGTGTAGTGTGCAATCTGAACGATGCTCGTGGAGAACGGTTGCTCTTCGTTGACACCGAAGAGAATTTTTGAAAACGTCGCGCCATCGAAGAAGTTATTTCGAAACGCCCGGAAGAAACCGCGCAAACTAGAATTGCCGTAACCGCCAACAATCGTGCCCAGCAGCATTGTGCGCAGAACTCCGAATGCCCCTAACGCAGCGAAGAAGCTGCCAACTAACAACAGTTTCTTCTTTATGGAAATGTCTTGCCAGCCTAGCGGTTTTGCCAGAAAAATCTCTGCGGTCGCAATCACCACAGGTAGAGTCACAGCCATTTCTTTGCAAATCAGCGCCGAGAGGAAGCAGCCGATGGATAACGGGAAGTAGAGAAGGCTACCGGTTGCTCGAAACTGCAGATATAAACTGATTGAGCACAGATAGAAAAACGTACAATGAACATCAACGCGACCGATGATCCAGGAAACAGATTCAACATGAATTGGGTAGGTGGCAAACAAAAGCATTGCGGCAGCAGCGGTAAAGAGCCGCTCGCGCTGCGGAGAGTCGGTAGTCAACTGATGTCCAATCAGACCGCAGAGTAACGTACACCCTGTAAAAACGAGAAGATTAGTGACGTGATAGCCTACCGCGTTAAGCCCGAACAGTAAATTGTCTAACCAAAACGACAGCGATATGCCAGGGCGAAAACTCGTAAGGCCATCAGTTTGACCGGTCCAGTTGCCGGTGAATGCCCTCAAAAGACCGGATGGGTCGCCATGATTCGCATTATAGGCGTAACCGAGATGTTTAAAATCATCAAGCAGAAATCCGCTGTTGAGCACGCTGTAGTATGCACCAAATACGATACCGCAGGCAAGTAGAAAACCAGCACCTAACATTAGGGTGTTTTGTCTGCTGTTTGATGAATTCGCTTCCACGGCAGCTGAGTTGAGCCCTTAAGGTTTAGTAGACTTGATGCGCTTCTTCGACTTCGACACCGGAGTTTTTTGTGTCGATTTCTTAGCCGCTTCAGCCCTCGCCTTTGCATCAGCAGCGTCGTCTTCGGCTTTCTCGATTTTGTCCTGCGCTGCCTTTTGTTTATTAAACTCATCGAGACTTTGAGCAGGAACAATCGGAGTCAACTCAGGAGGCGTTTCAATATTCAAAATACTCTTGCTGGGAACGCCCGGCGTGATCACCGTGCCAGACAAAGCCTGACTGACGCTGTGAGAAACGCTCTCAACGAGCTTTGCTGCCGTGTCGTTGTCGTAATACTTGCCACCAGATGACTTGGCGATGCAATCAAGTTTGCTTCGCTCATTTCGATGAAGAGCCAATCCCAGAACATCAACTTTAAGAGAGATTCCGCGAGCAGGCAGCGTCTGAATATAAGCACAGGGGTCGAAACCGCATGTATCCTCACCATCCGTGATCAAGATAATAGTCTTTTTGCCAGGCAAATTCGCAAGATCGCTTTCGGCGGCCTGCGAGATCGCGTAAGTCAGCGGAGTCATTCCCGTCGGTCGAATCTGAGACATCTTCGAAACAATCGATCTGCGATTATTAGTGCCCGGTGGAACCAGCAACGCCGTGGCGCTGCATGGATCAAGCATCGGACTATTGAAATGACCGAACACTCGCAAGGCTAACTTCACGTCGGTCGGAATTTTCATGAGGGCTTGCTGCAAAACCCGCTTTGCCGCGTCCATCTTCTGATCGCCTTTACCGAGATTGTCCTTCATGCTCAACGAAGCATCGACTAGAAACAAAATCGTCACCGGTCCACCATCGCGCTGGGCGCCACCATGAATCAGCGTTCCTGCGGTGCCGCCTTCAATGAGCGTGGAACCAGTTCCACCCTGCAGCGTAGTCGAATCCGTCCCGCCCTGAAGCATCGTCGAATCAGTCCCGCCTTGCAGAGTGGTTGAATCCGTCCCTCCTCGTAATTGCGCGTGAGCAGCCAGAGGATTGGCGAGCAAAAACAGCATCAATGCCGACAGCACCAGGCTTTTAAAATTACTCGATGGGAGCGGAATGGTGTTTTGAGTTCTCAATGAAATCGTCATCGTCCGATTTTAAACTATTGTCATTTTCAGCAGATTTTCGTTTTGACTTTAGTGTAGTGCTTTCATCAGCATCCGCGCTCGTTTTAACACTATTCGTTTGATCGAGTTTAGCTTGAGCGTCTGGTCCCCCATCCAATGCATGTCCATCAGATACATTCTTGTCCGCGCCGTCTGGTTTTGAGCTGCCATTGCTTAAACCGCTAGTCGAGGAGACTTGTTTCTCGCTGGACGAACCAGAAGAAACCTGTTCGCTGATTGAATTTGCAGTCGAACCAGGCGATGTTTTAGAGTCCCCGATGCTCGAGTCAGACTTTTCGGTTTTCGGATCAACTAGATTTGTCTTCGTCAGGTCCTGAGTTGCCGACAACGCTCCGGCTGTCGCAGAATCCGACTTTAAATTGTCAGTCGGTTTCGAAGTAGCCAAATTGCCAGAGTCGGATTTATCAACAGACAGCTTCGCTTTATCTCGACTATTCCCGTCTCTATCTTTGTTTTCCGCTTTCGGAATTGAAACACTCCCCTCAACATCCTCTTCATCATGAACTTGTTTCACCATGATGGCGCGCCGGCTGATAGCGACCGGTTTATCTTCAGGAGTTATGTGCCCCCATACGGTCACGTAATAGAGTCCTTCTTTTCCTTCATTACTGAGTGCGACTTTTCCGTTAAACGAATTCCCGTCGACTTTGACACCACCCTTGATTGGCACGTCTGAGACCGGCTTGGGATCAGTCGGATCGTTTCCAGCCATCATAATTAGAGGTGCGGCAAGCGCTACAGGTGGAACGAACATGCCACCAGCTATGGCGGCAAGCATTCCAACAGTTTTGAGCGCAAAAATCGCCTTCGTATGATCCTTTTCTGATTTTTCTTTGTAGGCGACGAAGTCCAGTGGCGGGAAGTACGGCAACGGTTCGTCGCTGTTCTCCTCTTGTGGTGGCAAGTCGCTGACACCTTCCCACGCTACACTAATGCGGTCGAACTGATACGGTGCTTGCACGACGCCCGAGACTTCCACTTTGTCACCCAATCGTGCTGTTTTCGGCAACGAATTGATTTCGCCGCGAGAGGTCATGATCTCAGAACATGCGATGATGCGAGCGCCGTCATTCATGCGCTCCATTGAGAAACCGAGATGTGAGGCTTCTGGAGCAAGAAGAGCTTCGCGCTCATCTTGCTGAATAAACATCTGTTTAAGCACTTTGGCGACGGCAGCTTTGCACATATGAGTCGTGCCGATCTCGGTCACGGGCAGCACGATGAGGTTCTCATTGACCGCGTCTTGTCCACCAAGCATAGTGTATCGCCGATCCGGATTTTCACCCTTCACATTGTTGTGTGAAACCAAGTTACGCTCGACAAGATCTTTGACATGTTCGTCCGCCAACTTCTGAACGAGCGGGTTGTGGTCCAGTTTCCCAAGTGCACGGCGGTCGCGCTCGAAGTTGATCATTTCAAGAGCGAATGCGTCAAGCACCGCCTTCGATGCCTTTTTGTAATTCTGATCGTCCTGAATGATCTCATCGAAGTATTGCAATTCGGCTGCTGAAGGAGCGTTTCCAGCAAGTGGGTTCTCCACGTAGCCGGCAGGTGGTTCGAGGTTTGTCGCAGGCGGGATGACCGAATCAGACTGTCCCTTGCCAAGCAACGTGACTTTCAATCTTTCGGTTCTATCGAACAAAGAATCGTTAGGATAAGTGGTGGCAAAAATTGCATTTTCCAGCGCGAGAATTCGTTCTTCAATTGCTAGCTCCGCTTTCGAGACCCCGAACGTGAGTTGTTCTAACTTTCCGATTTGAGGATACAGGTCAGCTGGCGATGATTTCGAAGCTGAACTCGGAGTGGATGAAGAGCCACTACCAGCAGTGGCGGTCCCGATTTTACCCGCAGTCGACTTACCAGGGCTGCCGGAACTCGCTGTACCGGCAGTCCCCGAAGCGGTCGAAGAAGGATTAGGACTGCCGCTGGCTGGATAGAGGTTTCGAGCTGGCGCGGTCGCCGGGAGATTGGGGCGAGAAATGCGGGTATCAGATTCAGCCCCATTCCGCAGGGCATCGGCGCTATTTAGATGCGCTGGTCGACCTGGTCTCGCGATACGCACCGATGGTTCCTCGGGCGTTGATGAGACCGCTTGTGCCGAGTTCGACGAAGTATGAGCGTTTGAGTGACTGGCCGAATGCGATGTGGAATGCTGATGCGACGCAGGCGGAGAAGAGGTTTGAGAACGTACCAGTGCTGAGGAAGAAGCTGGCGACGACGAGGCGGTAGAGGCGGTAGAGGTAGTCGAAGCATTCGCACCGGATCGCACCACATTCGGTGCAACCGGAGGCATGGTATCCGACTTTGCACTAATTGCTGGAGCCGTTTTTGCTATCGGAATCGGGGCGTTTACGAGCGCTGCGGCTTTGCCGCCAGGCACGGTGGCGGGCACGCCAACCAGCGCTGGTTTATCCTCCAACAGAC
>CAZRMH010000289.1:0-10694 GCA_964600935.1 uncultured Candidatus Obscuribacterales bacterium | reverse complement strand
AGACGGTTGTGGGACGGGATTTCTGAAAACGTGCCATTATCTGCGGTGACTGCGATCGCCGCCTTCAATGACTTCTGCGAACCTCTTGAAGATAGTATTCAACTCTATGACAAGATGTGTGAGATTAGGCAGGTGCTTATTTCTCATCCCTCAGTAATCGCTCCACGATGGGATGAGTTGGAGTCAATTAAACTGTTCAGAGAAGTCATCGCGGCTGGTGCTGCAGAAGAAGAGTTTTCTCGCTGTGAAAAAGAGTTGCAGGAACTCGAGACTGTTGTCCGAGCTGCAGCTTCTGCTCCAAGTTCTCATCCGGTAGTTCACAATCTGTTGACCGCCATTCAGAAAAGAGATGATGAGGCTTATCACTCATATTATGATCTGAATTTAGAACTTTTGGAAAATAAAGCCTTTCTCGATGAACGAGACAATTTATTGGGAAGTCTAAGCACTGATTGTAAGCGATTCTCGAAGGATTTGCGAAGAACATTTTCCGATGAATCATGGAAGGCAAAACTAAGGCGATTTGAAGAAGCCTGGAATTGGCGAAGATGCAGTAAGTGGATCGCTGATCTCAGCGACCCATCCACATTTACTCGGTACACTGCGGATCTTCTGCAGTTTCAAGATGAGATTCGAGCCACTCTTCGATCTCTTGCTGCTGCAAAATCGTGGGAACATACTTTCTTGCGCCTGACTGAGTCGGAACGACAGCACTTAATTGCATGGTCGATGGCTGTGCGAAGAATTGGTAAAGGAAAAGGTAAATACGCCGATAAGCATCGAAGAGACGCGCGGTTTCATATGGAACATTGCCGGTCTGCAATTCCTGCTTGGATTATGCCTATTCATAAAGTTGTAGAGACGGTGAAGCCAGGGAAGGATTCATTCGACGTCATCATCGTGGATGAAGCAAGCCAATCTGGGCCTGAGGCGTTATTTTTGCTTTATATCGGTAAGCAAGTCGTCGTCGTCGGCGACGACAAACAGATAAGTCCAGATTTTGTTGGATTAGATCGTTCAAGCGTTGATGCTCTGCGGGATGAGTTTCTTCAGGATATTCCGAACAGCGACGCAATTGGTGTTGATCATAGTTTCTTCGATCAAGCTAAGATTCGATACAAAGGAAAGATTCGCCTTAAAGAACACTTCAGGTGCATGCCGGAAATAATTCAGTTTTCGAACAATCTTTGCTACGCAAGCGATCCGCTTATTCCGCTTCGTCAATTTGGTGGCGGGCGGCTCTCTCCTGTCGTGAATGCCGTCTACGTCGCTGATGGCTACGTCGACGAATCTTCGGCAAAACCAGTGAACGTTCCTGAGGCGGAGGCCATCCTGAACGAGATCAAGCGCATTTGCTCTGACCCCATATACGATGGCAAGACTATCGGGGTGATAAGTCTTCTCAACACCTCAGGGCAAGCGGCTTATATCCAACATGAACTTATGAACACCGGAAAATATATTTCGAAGGAAGAATATGAATCTCGGCGAATAAGAGTTGGTGATTCTTACGTATTTCAAGGTGATGAGAGGCACATCATTTTATTGAGCATGGTCTCGGCACCGCCGAAAGAACATGCGAATTACGTTAGCAGAGCCATGACTTCTGAAAAGGATGAGCGGCGATTCAACGTTGCGATGAGCCGAGCGCAAGATCAGGTTTTTCTTTTTCACTCTGTTTCACAAAGTAACCTGCGCCCGAATTGTGTGCGGTACAAATTACTGACTTACTGTCAAAATCCGCACGTGGATTCTGCAGAATCACTCGGTTTTGATCTGCATGCTCTGAGAAAATCTTTGGCGGAAGGATACGCCGCTGAAACAACTCCACCGAAGCCATTTGATAGCTGGTTCGAAGTCGATGTGTTTATTCGCATTGCCGAGCGTGGTTTTCGTGTGATACCGCAAATGGTGATGAATGGTTATCGGATTGATCTGATTGTCGAGGGACTTCGTGGGCGATTGGCTGTGGAGTGTGACGGCGACAGGTGGCACGGACCCGAACGGTATGACGCTGATACCGCGAGGCAGAGAGAGTTAGAGAGGTGTGGTATGAAATTTTGGAGAGTTCGAGGCAGCACTTTCTATCACGACCCCGTTGCGTCAATGCAAGTCCTGTGGGATGTTCTGGATGATCTCAAGATCTATTCCTCCGCGGAGTACGCTGAAGTCGAATCTTAACTCAATGGACCAAAAACCTTTTATTCTTGCTATCAAAAATGAATCCAACGTTTGCGAACGCCAGCTGCAGATATCTTCAGAAAGATGGGAATTTCAGACGAAACATTTGAAGTTTGGAAGAGGAAATTTGGCGGATTGGCACCATCTGAGGTGAAAAAGTTAACACAATTTGAAGAAGAGAACCATCGCCTGAAGCCGCTTGTCGCCGATTTAGCTCTGGATAAAGCATAGCCGCATGGCTGCAGCAACTTCGATGGGTGCTTGGAAGTTTAATGCATAGTGTGGTTGTCTCTGATTATAGTCTTCAACCCATTCATGCATTTTTTTTCTTTGCATCATTGATAGACCAAAACCAATGCGCATTCAGTCTTAGCGGAACTTATAAGTCGGGAAAATACTCCAGTCCCGTTGAGGCTGGATGGATAATTATTGGAGAAAGTTAGCTGATCACTTCTTAAAAATGAGAACTTGACCGTAGGCGACTTCACTTGACGCCAATCATCACCTCGCCGAGGATTCCTTTTTAATTTTTTTTCGATGAGCATGGTTGGCACTTTTGGCTTTTTTGGGATGTTGCATGCCTGTCGGGTTTTCATATTTATTTTCAGATCGTGACGTCTGAATTTCCGAGTTATGTGATTCAAAACTCCGTGCCGCAGAAGATGGAGCGGGAGAAATTATAATTTGTATTGGTTGTTCTAGTGGACCCGCTGGTGGACTGAACATCCCAGCTTTTACAATGACTTCTTTTGCATAATTCAAATAACCAGCTTTTGTCAGAGATCCATCATCAATAACTTCCGCGGTACCGTCGAGACTGATTTTTATTAAAAAGGTTATCGTCTCCTTGAGGGGTTTTTGCTTCATCCAGACATTTGAAAGTTGGCGTTGATAGGTGTTCATGAGTGTAGGTTGTTTGTCCAGCAATTCCGCACTTTTTAGCTGAATGCGTGGTCTAGATCTGTCATAGGCTTCGAATTTATAATAATTAGAATGCGGCATTTGAATAGCGAATCGCCCTCCCGTCCATGGATCATCATCTTGATATAAGTTCGCTATCAACCATATGGGCAGATCATGATTGATATCCACTGCCGTAACATCAAAAATTCGAATGTTACTTCTGCCACTAGTTTTCAAAAGTTCAAGACATTCGTCAGACGTCATGCGTCCTAAGCGATGTCGCGTGGAGTGAATTTTATCCGAGAGAGACAATAGCTGGTCATGCATTGATGTATAGATAGTCACTTGTTTTGTAGCATCGCTAATTAACCTTGCGTGATTTGCAAATGTCTCATAGTCGGTATCAGCACAGCCAAAAATCACTTCCTTATATTTTTGCTTTCCTTGCAATGCTCGCCGTATCAAAGCTTGTTCAACTAATCGGTTCCCCATACTATGAGCTACAAGAATCGTCTCTTCTGGTGGATATACGGATTCGACACTATTCAGGAATTTCGAAAATCTATCTTCTGTCCTTTGCACATTTGTCTCATTGCCCATATAATCAGGGATCATTGCCTTGAAACGCCTGAGAGATGGGGTGACATGCGGAGCCGTCCAATCATACGAGATAACTGGACGCCAAAGCCAGCTGCTCAAGCAAGCGGTCTGTTCGGTGTGGAGGTCAAAACTTCTGCAGCAGCCGTGAACGAAAACAAACAAATCATTAGGTCTTGGGTCTTTTTTATCCGGCAGTGTCTGGATTGCTTTATTTGTTTTGTCCTTGAGCGCTGATAGCACTTCTAGAAAATCGGACTCTGTAAGTTTTAAATTCTTGAGTTCTGCTGATTGTTGTTGGTTGCGTCTACGATATTTTTCTTCGACCTGCCATCCCAAGGTATCGAAAAATGGTTTGTACTTTGGCTCAGCATGAAACTTCAGTCTTGGAGCAGAAACCGTCTTTCTACCGTAGAAAATTGCGTTTTCCTTAATACCCGATCTCTGTTTTTCCGAAAAACAATTGCAGCCGCCGTTCTTTGTGTCAGATCTGTCTGTCGCAAACAGGATAGGAACTGCGTGCCAACCGTCACGCTTGGCCCATTCGGGATCATAGTTTAAGTCCGAAAACGTTCCGTATTCACTTCCATCACAATCGGTGTGGGAAATCGTCTCCTCTGCCGTTGCACTGAGCAGTGGAAGGAACCAAAAAAGCACAAGCGTGAAGAAAAGAGGTCTTATTTTTCTAATGCTCATTTCGATGACCCCAGTAGTCGCTCTCAAAACGTTCAATTGCCTTCCTGAGTACACGACAACAATCGAGTTTTACCGACGACGTGTGTGGAATTTTTTTACACCGTATACGATACCACTAATTATTTGCATGCTTAGAAACATTTGTGTAATTCGATTTTTCAAAGGCGCACTTCGATTTTGCTCGACAAGATCAAGTGTTCCCTGGACTGAATGGAATTATTCGATTTTCTGCACACTATTTTGATATTGGGCCATTGAGTCATCTAAAATCGCACTTTACGTAGTGATCTGACTCGTTTTATAGCCTCCGCTGAGTGGCGGACTAGAAGGGTTCGTCATGGAGGCAAAAATGAGTTTGCAAGCACGACGAGAATTGTTGTTCAGAATTCGAGCCCGGTATTCCCAGTCCGATCGAGAAGAGAAAACTGAAATACTGAATGGGTTTGTTCATGCGACCGGTTACGGCCGCAAGCATGCGATCCATGTTCTAGCATCCGAACCGACAGTCGAAACGGTTACGCGAACGAGGGATCGAAAGCCTAAGTACGACGAAAACGTTAAACAGGTTCTTGTAACCTTGTGGAACGCTGCAAATCAGATTTGTTCGAAGCGACTGGTGCCATTCCTTCCGGGATTTGTTGAAGCTCTTGAACGCTTCGGCCATCTCTTGATCGATAGCGAAACAAAATCGAAGTTGTTTTCGATGAGTCCTGAAACAGTTGACAGACTTCTTCGCGGACAACGCAGTTCAAAGAAGAAAAGTGTGTGCACCACAAAATCAGGCGCGTTACTCAAATCGAAAATCAAGATTCGAACATTTGCCGATTGGGATGACGCCGCTCCCGGCTTTTTCGAAGCCGATTTAGTGGCTCACTGTGGTGATAGCGGTGAAGGGAGTTTTCTCAATACTTTGGTTTTGACCGATATTGCGACCGGATGGATAGAATTCTTCCCGATGATTCGCAAAGGCGAAGCGGACGTGATTAGCGCACTCAATCAGATTCGCTCATGCATGCCGCTTCCGCTCTCCGGTCTCGATACAGACAATGGATCTGAGTTCATAAATTACGGTCGCCTTCAATTTTGTGAAGAGCAGAAAATCACTTTTACACGTTCGCGGGCATACAAGAAAAACGACCAGACGCACGTCGAACAGAAGAATGGGAATGTAGTTCGAAGAATTGTCGGATACAACCGATTCGATGGACTTGATGCAGGAAACGCTTTGCTTGAGCTTTACCAAGCGCTTCGACTGTACGTCAATTTTTTTCAACCGTCGGTAAAGCTTCTCACCAAAGACCGCACCGGAAGCCGTTGGCAAAAACAATACGATAAAGCTCAGACACCATACCAGAGGATTCTTTCAAGCAAACAAGTGACACTGCACACTAAAGAAAAGCTAAGAGCGCAATATAAAACACTTGATCCAGTCGCTTTGTACGATGAGATCGGAAAGCGGCAAACCGCTCTTCTCAGGCATTCTTGGATTGGTTCGATGAAGGATCCTGAAGAGGTTGGTGCACCAATACCGGTGCCAATTCTTTCACGTCCGGAAATTAAAGAGGCGGCCACTGAAATTCTAAGTAAGTCTTTGAACGTAACTCCACCAAAACGAAAGCACAAGAGGTCGGCAGATAAACCGCGAGTGCCGCGAACAATGCCCGATCCGTCTGTCGGATTGAATGACGACATAGAACTAATGCTGCGACTCGATCCAAAGCAAACGGCAAAGCAGCTGTTTTTAGCACTTCAAGAAAAACATCCCGGGAAATTTGATCAAGCTCAATACAGGACATTACAACGAAGAGTAAAAACTTGGAGGAAAAACTTTGCGCCAGTGGATCTCAACGTATCGCTTTATTCAAACCCTGAAGTTCAGCTGGAAATTGATCGACTCGTTCTTCGAGCACTCGAAGGAGCAGTCTAGTCGGTGCGAATTCTAATGAGTCAACACCGATGGGATCTCGCTGCTGAGCGGCACCACCCATTAAAGAATCAATCGTCGCCGCACGAGGGGTAGCCAGATCGAGCAGGCCGATCTGGTGGGAATGTAAGAACGATTCACTACACGTATGGCGTGCTCGTTGTGCTGCTCGAGTCGCTCGTGGAGCTGGATGTCCATTTTGCAATATCGGAGTTCCATTTGATTTGCACAACACTCCTTCGATTCTTCGACTTTTTGACCGTAAGCGAAATATAGGCCTTGAGCCAAAAGATGTGAAAGTCGGGCAGAAACTTTGGTGGAAATGTACATCTGATAAAGATTACGTTTGCCTCGTTTAACTGATCAAAAAGCGTGAACCTAGCCGTCCATACTGCAATAAGCGTCGCCCGAGGATGTTGTTGTATCTTTGTGCCACCGAATTTAGTGGCAGTGTGGGAAGAATGCTGAACACGTATGGTCGGCTCCGGTGAGAAGAAGAACCGTTGTTGGTAGTGATTGTCCTTATTGCTCGAACAGGAAAAGGCTTGGCAAGTAATTGTTGACTGTCTTGCGAAGGTAGACCGTCTGAGACGGAAATAGTTTTCAAAATCCACACGGCTGCTTCGTCGAAGCCACCCCGCTTTAGTTGCCGATTGCTATAGCAGGGGCGATGGAAGTGAACGCGGAGAGTGGAAATCAAAATTGAGAAACAGTACAACTCTTGAGTGTTTCCAATTGTTAGATTTGAACTTATGACCTTTGGGTTATGAGCCAAAATTTGAGGGTTTTGACGGTGGTTCTCTTGACTGATTAAACCCTCTCAAAATGCGTGCTGATGGGGCTTTTGTGATTTAATCTTGTTGACCGGTTTTGATCGATCCGATCGATTTATAATGACTTGGCGTTAGGCGTTGCGTTAGGCGTTTAGTCTTGGGTAGGAACCCAATGGTTGAAGAGAAAACTGGCAAGAAGTTCACTGCGAAGCACATTCGGGCACTTTCGTGCCCGGATCATCTAAAGCAACGATACGTTTCCGTGCTTCCCGATGTTCATTTATATGTGTTTCGGTCGGGAGGGGTGGAAAAAAGTCGTTTTGCTTTCGACTTCCGGTAGAGCGAACGTGGCGCGTCTTAGATTTGAACTGCAAGTTCGAAGATAGTCTTCCGGATCCGCTATTACGCGACATCATGCTCGAAGCACAATCGAGAGCGGCAGAATTGACGGCACGTCTTAACCGCGGCGAAAACATCTTTGAGAAGCAACGCAAAGAGGGGTCGCATACGCTTCAGGAGCTGTTCGATCATTATAAGGAGCATCACCTGGAGAAAAGAGGAAAGCGCGTTCTCGACAACGAGAACAACTTCAAGCGCTGGTTCACAAAGAAAAATTTGGCCAAGAAAAAAGCGAACGAACTTTCCCATGATGACGCAGCGCGACTTCATTCTTCAATGCAAGAAACTCCTGGCAGTGCAAACCGCGCGGTGCAGCTCGGTCGGGCGATGTTCAACTTCGGCATCAAGACTCATTTTATTTCGCGCACGGATAATCCGTTTGCCGAAGTCTCGTTGTATCGAGAGAACGAGCGAGATAGAGTCCTATCGGATGAAGAAGCCGCGAAGCTTTTGACCGCACTAGAAGCCATTCCCGCAGTTCATAACAGAGAACGAACACTACGTGATTTCATTCTGCTCGCGCTTTTGACCGGCGCGCGCAAGTCGAACGTAATGACTATGCGCTGGGACGAAGTGGATCTTAAGAACGGCACCTGGAGCATCCCCGCAGAGAAAATGAAGACCACGCGCGCGCAGATAATACCTCTCGGTGCAATGGAGAAGGAAGTTTTGATGCAGCGTGAACAGCTGCTCGAAGAAACCGGAGTGAAAAAACTTGATTGCCCGTGGGTCTTCCCGGGAAAAGGGGCCGCCGGACACATGGTCGATCCGGGCAACGCCTGGGAATCACTTCGCAAAAGTCTTGGAATGAGTGATCTGTGGATTCACGATTTGCGGAGGAGCTTGGCCTCGTCAATGGCCAATACTGGCGCAGATGTGTCGTTTGTTAGAGCCGCCCTCCACCATACCGACACGCGGACCACACTGAAGGCGTACATTCGGACACGCCAGCAAGTGCAACTGGAAGCAAGGCAGAAGGCGCAGCAGACTTGGGTTGAGGCAATGAAACGGCAATCGGAGCAAGGAGCGAATTCGGTCGATGGACGGTGGAAAGAACCGGAGGACGGTGGAAAGAAGGCTATCGTCAAGCCCAAAGTCAAAGGACTGAAGAAAAAGCGATAACGAGTTGGACGATCTAGAGTGGGGCCATTAGTGGTGCTGGTAATGTCCGAATGTCGCAATTCGGGGACGTGCCGCACGAATCTGGATTTAACTCGAATCACAATCTACCGCCGCGATCGAAGTCACTGAAAGGTTAGGCTTTCGCCAACGGAGTTACTTTCTTTACGTCATCCAAGCATTTTGATCTAATAAATTCGAACATCGGTCGGAAAACCTCAAAGCAATCCGCCTTTAGAATCGGCACTACACTTCGGGCAAAATTGGTTTTTTCATCATCCGATTTGAAAACTATTTTACTTCCGCCTGGTGCTCGTTCTTCCCGAAAATACGCGGCAGTTGTGGTTGTACCGTAGAATACGTGCTCGATTTCGCAGCACGATTCTCCGCCGAAGGTTACTTGAGGGGAATGATGTTTGATTACTTGCGCTTGTATGCGTGGATGTGGAGGAACCGGCAGCATGATAGCGTACGATTCGCCTTCGGCCCATTTTTTTACAAGCCCTTTGAATACGTCATCCTGTATCACTTTTCCATTTAGTCCATTCCATTGATTGTACGCTTGGTCAAAGTCAAAAAGCGCAAACATCGGAAGCCCGTTCAGTTCAGCCATTATGCGATTGTCTGTGAGTAGATTTTTTATGTACGAGCAACTGAATGCGAAAAATGGAATGAATGGCATTTCGTCGTCATACAGCTTGTACCATGCCTCTTTAAGAATTATTGGATCCGTACTTCCTTCAGTAAAAAGGACTGGCTTGTTCTCGATTTGAATCGTATTGATGATGCTCAGAAGACGTTCTTGTTCGGAATATCTGATCACATCCGAACTCAATTTCTTGATTGCAATGCTCTTAGGGACTTCGTAGCAGTGCGCTCGATTGTCTTTGATGTCAAAGAATTTGATTTTCGGCCTATCGTGCGGGATAAGCGTGACTGCACTATGGCTGCTCATCAATACGTGGTTTCCGGACGCGGCTGATGCAGTAATTTCGAAGACTTGTTGCAAAAACTCAAATTGCCACTCAGGATGCAGAAAGGAATCCGGCTCATCAAGTAAGGTGATGCAATTTCGCTCCTTGAACAATTCCACTATTGAGTAAATATAGACAGATTGAAATTGCCCGTCGCTGAAGTGACCTATGTTAGCCTCTCTTCCATTCTGTAGAACGATAGGCAACGAAATCTCAGCGAGCATGTCCAGCGTCTTAAGATTGTCAAATTCTTGAAATAGCGCATGCGGGCTGAGATCCTTAAACTCTTCTCGAATCCTTTCAACAGCGAAGTAATGAATGTAGATTTCATCATTAGGAAAGTATCCCTCTGATCTTATTGCCGTGCCCTCCTTGTTGCTATCTCTGCATTTAGCTAATCGGTCAAGGAAGATCTTCGCTGGACCTTTCAGTCGCCAGTATTTGTGCTCATCAGGGTCGTCAATGTTATAGTCAGATCCTTGAGCGTGCGCGGACCGTCGTAACACTAGTTTCAATTCTGGATCGACATCTCTGATTCCAAGCTTGTTTGCTACAAAGCCACGAGCACGGTTCGTCGGAGCCTGCATTAGTAGTAGAGCTAACAACAGCTCTTTGTAGTCATGACCAATACCAATAAAGTGCCTTACCTCCTTCGGTGACCATCTGCGGATGCGTCTGCGGAGAGCTTCTTCATGATTTTGCATCAGCGCTGTTACGGTTGTGTTGTGCCCCGAATAATAAATCAAGATGTGATCTGGCATCGGTGTTTTCCCAAAGCTTTTTACGCGCTTGCCGTTTATGATGAGGCGTCCGGACGACCAACTGATTTCAGTATTGATTCCATCTATTTCATAAACAATGGAATAGTCGAAGCCGGGCTCCCACTTCTCTCCATCACGCTCTAGCAAATGGCGAAAGATTTCAATCAACGCCTCGAAAAAGTTGGATTTACCCGTTCCGTTCTTTCCGACGAAAACGTCAAGGAAGCCAGCACCGTCAAAAGTGAGATTGAATTCTTTGAGGTTCTTGTAGTCCTCTATGTAGATGGACTTCAGATGCATAACGCTCCTAAGGTCTGATCGTTTCCTACGTTGTCCTGCCCCACTTTATCCGCCGGATTTCTTGCAT
>CAZRMH010000288.1:0-10791 GCA_964600935.1 uncultured Candidatus Obscuribacterales bacterium | reverse complement strand
CGACGACTTCTTCACCTTCTGCAGAGGCTTCATCATAAAGTTCTTCGGTGCCAAAACGAATCGCACGATTTACGATGGCGGCCTCGTCATCCTCGTCTTTCTTGGAGAAGCCATCCAGTCTGGCAAGGAAATCTTGGTAGTCATCCAGCGCAGAATTGGAGGAATCGTCCGATTCATCGTTGTGTCCATCGCCATCAGATTTAGTACCAGCCGTTTTCGAATCGAGGCTGAATCTTCCGAACTGAGTAATCAAAGAATCTTGTGACTGGAAGTTCTTAATGCGATCGGCAGGTCCGGACAGATTGGTGTTTAATTTATCACCGCCTTGAATATCGTTAGGTATCATAGAACCGCGTGTCATGCCCGAGGCGGCCATGACGAATGCCAGCCCCATTCCACCTGTATAGCTGCTCGACTTGAACTGACCGTAAAAATTAGTCGGTCCATTCTTTCCAAGCGTGTTCAGGTACGTCAATTTACCGAGAAGACCAAGATTGAGCTGACCGTTCCCTGCGTCAGTGGTCTGCGACTTCGATGCAATCTCGGCGGTGCGCATTGTACGAGTCGACAGTTTAACGGCTTGATCGCCACTGACGGAAACCATAATGCGGAACGAGCCATCACCTTTGCCAAATGCCTTTTGGACTTGAAACGGTTTCTGCCTGCCATCGACAAAGATAAACGCCTTGCCGTTCTCGCGGGTGATAGACCAATTGCGACCTTCCATTCGGGCAGCACTTCCACGGTCACCGCGCATTTTCGCGATACCGGCAATCGATAAAATCAAAGCGAGCTCAAGCCCAGTGATGTAGCGGTTCTCGCCATGTGGTGCTCTCACGTCACCTTGCGGCGCAATACGTCCATCACCGATCTGGTTGAAACCACGCATTCCAGGAATTCTAGCGATGTCACCAGCGGTTCGGATGTCAGCGCCGGTTGTTAGAGGTGACTGACCGTTATCACGTCCAGGTTGGAAGTCGGTTACCCGCACACTGCCTGAAAGTGGAATGCGACCAACGCCATTCCCGGTATCAACTTTGCCTTGAAATTCTCTGCCGTTCTGATCGATCCGTACTATGTTCGCCTTACCCTGTGGTTCAAACGATGATAGTTGCGCATCTTTTCCGCCTTGAGCAATGTTTTCTGAAACTCTTCTTCCCGTCGGTCCCTCCGCCGCCGGATTAAACGCGGTACCGCGGCCGGTGCCATTGCCCTTGGCGGCATCAGCGAAACCGTTACGAGAATCGGTAGAACGTGGTTCGGCATCAAAACGACTGGCACTCTTTCCGGATTCAGTAAAACGAGTAACTCCGGACTCCGAGTTGAAGTCGCGAACTATACGCCCACTGAGCTGCGCGTCGAACGACGTTTTTACTTCGAACGGATTCTTGGTCGGAGATTGTTCACCGACTCTAGACTCGGCCAATTGACGAATGCGTTGGGTCGATTGTTCGAAAGCTGCCACAGGATCAAGAGCTGGAGCCAATTTTGCAGGGATTTTGCCAGCGGTTGAATCGCCTGGTTTCGGAGCGCTGATTTCAGGGGCCGTTTTAGCAATTAAACTCTCTTTTCCTGGTGCGGTGAGCGTCGTTGTAGCAGGACGAGCCGGAAGTTCAACAGGCGTCTTCACGACGTTCTGAATTTCTGGAGCACCTTGTCGTTTGAACGTGCCACCGTCAGTAGTGCTGGACGAGCCAGGAACTTCCGGCGACTTTGTACCTGGTGCTGTCGCGCCTGGTGGAACTTTCACAGCGGACTCTACAGGCGCCGCGGGCTTCATCCCTGAGTCGATAGGAGCCGCTGGCTTGCTGGAGACATCCAGAGGAGTTGCTGCCGGAGCCGGTCTGTTAGCGACTTCCGCTGGTGTCGCAGATGGTGCTGTTCTAATTCCGGCGTCGGAAGGCGTCGCAGCCGGTGCTGGTCTGCTGACGCCATCCGCTGGCATAGCGCCAACTTTGTTGTCCAAAGCTGCGGCTGCTTGTGCTGATTTGCCGCTAATTTCAGATGGTGCATTTGCCGGAAGGCGATTTACAGAATCAAGAGGTCCGCCAGCATTAGCAGGAATTCGTCCGGCATTATCTCCTGGAAGAGGACGACTATCGAGAGCACCGGCCTTCATCGCTCCAATTTCAGCGGCATTCGGATTGCGACCGATTTGAGAATTTAACTCCTGTGGACTACCAGCTTTCAATCCGCCAGAGCTGCCATTCATTCGTCGGTCGGAAAAATCAGCTTTGGAAAGAATTTGATTGATCTTTCCGTCCTGGTTACCAACGAAGGGATTGCTTTTAATACCCCCATCAGCGGAACCAAACTTATCGATACCATTGCCCGATTGCTCACTTCTGCCGATTTCTGACTTCATTCCTTTCAGTAGAGTGTCTGAAGCAGGACTACCGATCGAACCGCTGCTCAAGCCAGCTTTATCGAAGACCTTCGGATCGACCGAATCGAATTTCTTATCTTGAATAATCTTTCCGATACTTGGGTCAAAAGCATTGCCCATACCAATCTTACTTATACCGCTGCTCTGATTTTCGCTGTTCTGAGCGCCACCGGCATTGAGAATGCTCTTGAGCGATCCGACTTCCGCCTGCTTGATGCTTGCATTATCGACTCTGTTTGGAATTTTCGCGAATTCACCAGTCGGAGCATTCAGGTCAGAGCGACTGATTGCGTTAACAAGACCCTCTCTGGCTACCAGATCTCTGTGAATAGGGCTCGACGCGTCAATTTTCTTTGGCAAATCAATGTTGTCTTTGCCTGAATTCGACAATTGGCTCAGGTGCGCCTGGGAAGCGCCTGGCGATAACGCCTTGATCTGAGAGCGTCCATCCAAGTCGCTACTGTTCATCTCGCTGCCAATAGCTGCAAGCTTCGCAGCTCTCGCCGACAGATCGGAGTCGCCGAAATTCTTGCCTGGCAAGCTGCCTGTCTTGAAAGTAGAGAGATCGACAGAGCCGCCCGAAACGAAATTTTCAGGACGACCATTAGCACCATCATTTTTTAAAACATTGGTTTGAACATTAGGCTCGGGTTTGAAACCTCTGCTAATCGACACATTGCCATCGGAAATAGGCTCGATCGCTTTGACTTTGCCATCAGAATATTTGGCGAGAGTTTTAAAACTATCGTCGGATTTGCTGATACCAGATAATTCAGCTTTGACAATCGACTGCTCTATTTTCGCAGGCTGCGTTTTAAAACCGGCTTCAGGAGTACCGCTCGCCAGTTTGGCGCCTAGATCATTTTTGAAATTCGATTGATCGAGCTTGGCTGGAGTTGGTTTCAATAAATCGCCAGATTCCCGGTTTTTCGAAGCGGCAAATTTATCTGATCCTGAGGCCGAAACATCGGCGACCTTCCCTATTCCTACGACAGGAGAGGCTTCCAGAGTTCTGACTTTATCACCGCCGTCGATGCCTATCTTTTTGTCTGATTTAGTAAGATTGGCTGGATCAAGCAATTTGTTGATGATTGCTTCCTGCTCTTGCGGATTTGCTGTTCGAAGAAGCGAAGTACGTTGCTCAATAGCCGGCTTCACGTCCACACGATTGGGCTCGGAGGCGGCTTGAACCTGAGACTGAACGGCTGCAATCTCTTCGTCTTTTTTCTTGTTTGGCTTGAGAAGCTCATCCGCCCACTTTTGAGACGCGTGAAACTCTTGCTCGCGCAACGAGGAATTGTAGGCATCAGGCGCCGAGTCGCTTGTAGATTGCGGTTTTGACGATTCAGGCGACGTTGTGATTTTGATATCGGAGGGCTCAGCCACACCAGGCGGAGGAGCGCTCGCCTCGACAGCCAGAGCGGAAGGCTCTTCAGCCTTGCTGTCCTTCTTGTGATTACGATCGCTTTCTAACTGCGCCATTTAAGACACATCCCGTAAGTTCAAGCAATTTGTGGTCTGGTAAGGTTTAACGGACACTTGACATTCAAATATAGACTAAGCTTCCAAGATCATAAAGGAGATTTAATGTAGGCGGTCAACTCCCGTTCCGTCACCTCACAAAGTCTATATACCGTTAGTATGCATTTTGGACACCTGGCGAAGAAATTTTCGAAACGGGGTAAATCCAATCAGGCGCTTAATTGTCCGATGCAGCCGAAAATCTGTTGGAAAAAACTTTGACGACGGCTAAAAATCTGAAAAACCTGCCAATGGGTCCGAGCATTCCCAAAGAAGCCCGGTCTCTCAGCATTGGTTTAACAGTCAGCCTGGTGGCATTGGCTCTGGCTCAGCTTTTAGCGCCTGTAGAAACTGAAGTCGTCAAACAAATCACACCGGCCCTGGCTGACTTTGGAATCAAAATCGGTGAGAGCACGGCAAGGAGCTACCCGCTATCAACCCTGATTCAATTTTTTTGTCTGCTTGGAACTGCAGTAATTGCATCTGAAAGCGCTCCTCGTTTAAAACAGACCCCAAATATAGTCGCAGTATCCATCGGTTTATTCGTACTCTCATCCTACGTTCAGATTTTGCTCTATGAGAAAGTCGGTGTTCCTCCGCTGATTGCAACTTCATTGATAGCCACGGCTCTTGCCAGTTTGGCGGGTTGGCAGATGGAGCAAAGTATTCAACGAAAGAAGGTTATAGAAAGCCAGTACTACGAGCTCTTTATGCGCAAAGAGGAACTGGCTGATGCAAGGCTCGCCTTGGTAAGGCAAAACGAAATTGAACGACGAATCTTAGCTGCTGATTTGCACGATCAAGTTTTAAACGACCTGAAAAAAATTCTTGAGCAGTTCTCTCAATTTGAAAAATCTCCCGAGAACAAAGCAACAAGCGGCGCTATCCATGCCGGTTTCAATAAGACCATGAACGACATCCGCGAGATTATGGACGATCTCTGCCCGATCATGCTGCAAAATTTTGGCATGCGTGCTGCAATTGAAGACTGCCTCGACAAGGGCAAAGAGCGCGCAGGATACCAAACAAAATTTGTCTGCACGGTCGACGATAACATCCTGGAAAAACTATCCGAAGTTGAACAGGCGCTGCTGTTCCGCCTTGTCCAGGAGTCGCTTACCAATATTGCCAAACACGCTCAAGCTAAAAATGTGCAAATTACCATCGAGCAAAACAAAACGAATTTGAACATCGTAATCGAAGACGACGGCAAAGGAATTGATTTCAAAAACATCTCGCATCAGTCACGCGGACTGAGGTATATGAAACTGAGAGCAGATTTGATTGACGCATCAGTCGATTGGAAAAACGGACGCGACGACAAAGGTACAAGAGTCGACATCATCTTTCCACTACCCTCTTATCAGTTTCGTTCGCAACACCATTAATTGGCAAACCTGGGTGCCAGACGTTTGGAATCCTTTAAGCAAGCCACTTTCGGGGTCGCGTAAAAAGGATAGAGCGTTCAAATCGTCCGTGCCTGGACGGAAACCTTCTTACTTCAATGCACCCTTGAGTGCTTCGGTGATCGATTTTGTATAGTCCGGTCGCAAGATTCCGGCTTCTGTGATAATCGCTGTAATCAGCTTAGCAGGAGTCACATCAAACGCGGGGTTGTATGCGCGGGCACCACCGATGGTGATTGACCGATCTCCCATCATTGTTACTTCAGATTCGTTTCTGTGTTCAATCGGAATTCCTTCACCACTGGCCAGCGCACCATCTACGGTGGAAAGCGGAGCGGCGATGTAAAACGGAATATTATGATAGTGAGCCAGGACAGCCAGGTTATATGTTCCAATTTTGTTGGCAGAATCGCCGTTGACGGCAATTCGATCGGCACCGGTGATCACGAGGTCGACTTTGCCATGCGCCATCAAATGCCCTGCCATGTTGTCGCAGACCAGAGTCGCTGGAATCTGGTCTTCCTTCAGTTCCCACATAGTCAGCTTCGCGCCCTGGTGGCGCGGTCTGGTTTCATCAACAAAAACTTCCGGATTTAAACCTTTGATGTGAGCAGAACGAATCACGCCAAGAGCCGTCCCCCAACCGCAAGTAGCAAGCGATCCGGCATTGCAGTGGGTGAGAACGCGAGCATCGTTTTTAAACAACTCGGCGCCAAAATCGCTGAGAGTTTTATTCACCGCGACGTGATGATCCATCACTTTGTGAGCCTCTGCTTTCAGGTAGAGTGCTGTTTCGCTCGACGTTTTCTTCTCACTTAAACTTCGGTTAGCGCGATCTAGAATGAGATCCACAGCCCAGGCAAGATTGACCGCCGTTGGTCGCGTAGCTTTCAACTCGAAACCTTTTTCAGTCAGAGCCTTCAAAAACTCGGTTGCGTCAGTTAGACGTGACGCCAAAACTCCTGCCTCCCATGCCAGCGAAAAGGCAGCAGCCACGCCGATTGACGGAGCGCCTCGCACAACCATCGTTTCAATTGCGACGAGCATGTCTCCGAATGCGGTGGCATCAAAATATTCAACGACCTCAGGTAACCGGCGTTGATCTATCAGCATAATTCTGTTGCGATCATCGATCACCACCGGCATTGTGCCGAGTCCAATTTCTGAGATTACCGAATTAGATGTCATCACTGAGTCCTTTTGCAAAATCATTTCTACTACAGTCAAAGTTTCAACGAGAGCGGCGGAGGAGTTCAAGACCAGGCGCGGAACGAAGTTTGATCTTGAAACAAAAGAGACGGCGACTGTTCAAGCTGCCGTCTCTTTCAATTTTATATCGAAGACCTACTCAAAGTTACTTCTTTTCAGTAGGAGTTCTTGCTCTCAGGAACTCCGGGATATCCAGAATGTCTGAAGCAATCTTCTTCATTTCTTCGTTAGCTTGTTGCGGTCTTGCAGGCTCAGCGTATGCTGCTTGAACTTGCTGATTTTGTTGAACTGGGTGCTGATAAACACCGGAGTTCGTCGGTGACGCTTCACGAGCCCGAGGCTGCATTTGTTGTACGCCATTCACGCCTTGAATGGCCATGTCAAAACCCGTTGCGATTACCGTGATCAATACTTCGCCATGGAGACGATCGTCGAGGACGGCACCAAAGATTATGTTTGCATCTTCGGAGACGGACTGATAGACAACATTGGCAGCTTCTTGAACTTCGTGCAATGTCAGGTCAGGTCCACCAGTGACGGTGAAGATAACACCGGAAGCACCAGTGATGGTGGTCTCCAGGAGTGGGCTGTTGATCGCACTTCTTGCGGCTTCAACTGCTCTGCCTTCACCCGATGCGCGTCCGACACCCATGAGGGCGGAACCAGCCGTCTGCATAACAGCCTTGACGTCGGCGAAGTCTACGTTGATCAGACCAGGGACGGTAATGATGTCGGAGATACCTTGCACACCTTGCATGAGAACTTTGTCGGCTTCGACAAAAGCTTCTTGCATGGACGCTCTGTGATCGACGATTTCAATCAAACGTTGGTTTGGAATCACAATCAAGGTATCGACCTTGCTGCGAATTTCATTGATGCCAGCTTCAGCTTGATTTGCGCGTCTACGTCCCTCGAAGAAGAACGGTCTGGAGACGACACCAACGGTCAAAGCGCCGAGTTCTTTCGCTACTTCAGCGACGATTGGAGCGGCACCAGTTCCGGTACCACCACCCATGCCGGCAGCGATGAAGACCATGTCGGAACCTTGAATAGCAGCTGCGATTTCTTCGCGGCTCTCTTCGGCTGCTTTGGTACCAACTTGAGGGTTACCGCCGGCTCCCAGTCCGCGTGTCAGTTTGGCGCCGATTTGCAGTCTGTTTTTAGCAGCTGCCAATTCGAGAGCTTGGGCATCTGTATTGCATGCCCAGAATTCGACGCCATTGAGTCCGGTCGCAATCATTCGATTGACTGCGTTTGAACCAGCTCCACCAACTCCGACGACTTTGATTTTCGCCTTGAGTTCAAATTCTCTAACTTTAATATCCGCTTGCTCAGGCACGGTATGTAACCTCTTAGATCAGTCGCAACTTTTTATGGGGACATGACTGACGTCGCCTCGGCTGTTGCGCTCGGGCTCTCGTGTATATGTCCTGATTCTGAAAATGGTATGACCTTATACTTCTATTTGCAAGTTGGAACGCTGGTTATATAGTTAACCTTTCCCATATCAAAGCCTTGAGCGAAACGGTTGCCAGTAGGTCCATAACAAGATTCGGACCTACCCCAAAATCCCGAAAAGGCGCTCCCGCTTTGTAAATTAAAACCTTATTTGCTTTTGCTGGCAGCGGCTTTTATTTTTTCCAACGTCATTTGATACTGTTTGTTGTCAGGCTTGATGTCTACTGCCTTTTGAGCAAAACCGATGGCAACTTTGAAATCTCCGCCGGCCGCTTTTATACCTGCTAGATATCTGAATGCATCAGCATTCTTGGGGTCCACCCTTACACATTTCTCAAGTAAGGGAATCGCCTCAGCTGGATTATTCTGGTTGACATACGCCGTACCCAAGTAATAGAGAGCATCTCCATCATCAGGCTTGATCGATAGAGCCTTTTTCTCTTCATCGATTTGACCTTTGATGTCACCTTTCAAACCCAGGGCTGCGCCCAATTCTCGGTGAGCTTCGGCATGATTGTTGTCGAGTTTCAGTGCTTGTCGATAAGAAGCGATCGACTTCTCCATATTCTTCTGGCGAACGTAAAGATTGCCAATCTTGTAATGAATCTCAGCATTGTTGGGGCTGCAGAGCGAAGCATCCTGCAAAGCCTGCAATGCACCGGCATCGTCGCCCTTTCTGACTAATGCGCGTGAGATCCCGATGTAAGCATCAGAACTGTCGGGTGTAAGTTTCACCACTTCTTTGAAATTCTTGATCGCATTATCGAAATCGCCGGACATGTGATACGCATTGGCGAGGGCAAGGTAATTCTTAGGGTTCTTGGGGTTCATTCCCACCGCGGCTTTATATCGAACGATAGTGTTTTGAATATCCTCTTTATCCTGCGTAGTGATATCACTAGCGATGGCGCCCTGCGAGAGACTGAAGAAACCGAGCGCCAGTGCGATAGATAGAGGAAGAGTTTTGGAGCCTTTCTTCGTCAATTTGCTTCCCATATCAATTACGTTGCGCCGAATCATTTTTATGTACCTCATCAATTATGTTGTTGCGAATTTTAGCAAGTATATCCTTGCGATATCGATTAGAAATCTTACTGTGAAGCGTGTAATTGTCCCGCTGCAGCCACGGCCTTCGAAGCCTGCAAAAGTTTAACCAAAGCTGCACGCGACGCACTATCACGCGGATTTATTTGGATGGCGCGCTTGTACGCTTCAACAGCGCGCCCTTTCTGTTCAAGTTTTTCGTAAACGTCTCCTAACGACAGATAGGCGTAGTGATTCTCCGGAGCAATCTCAACAGCCTTCAGGCAGCACTTGAGCGCTTCTTGGTTGTCGCCATTAAGCATATTCGAATTGGCCAACCCGAGATATGCCATAACCTGCTTGGGGTCGATCTGAATGACCCTTTCAAAATATCTCTTCGCCGCCCCACCATCACTCTTTCTCAGATAGGCAGCGCCGAGATTATATAGAACTGTGGTGTCATACGAATTGGTCTTCAAAATCAACTTTAGTTGTTCGATAGCCGAATCCACGTAGCCGAGATGCTCTAGACAGATCGCGTAATTGCCTCTGACGGCGGAGTCGTTAGGTGAGAGGTCGACTATTTGTTTGAGCTGACCACCCGCTTCGTCGTAATTGCCTTGCTTCATGAGTATCGAAGCAATTTCGGCGCGTGCATCCAGGTTGGTTTCAGGATGATCGGCATTCAACAATAAAGACTGAAAGAGTTCCTTCAACGACTCGTTGTTGGATCCAAGCCGCGCCAGCGCTCGACCGTATTTCAAGTGGGCTTCCGCGCTGGCTGGCTCAGCCACTACTGCTTGCTGATAGAAATTGACTGAACCGTGATACGCACCGGTGGAATAAAGCTGATCGCCTCTGGTGATGAACTTTTTGCATTCTCGTTCTGAGGCTTTGGGTATGACCGAAGCAAGTCCGGGCAAAGGAAACGCCAAGAGACAAACATATAGAGCGACTGCTCGGCGCGAGGTGGACGTTAGGGCTTTAAATAAACTTTCTGATTTGTTCACGCCTACATTATAGAAAAGTCCTTGGCATTGCCCGTATCAGATGAGTGTCAAGTAATCAGACTCCATAAAAAAAATGACAAACGGGAATTCGAATCTTGAAAACGCTTTGGCCCGGGCGTAGAAGTGCGGCGAACGTACCGAGTGAACATAACGGTCAACAATGGTTTAAACTTAGCTCAGAAAGGCGGCATCTGGTACATATGGACTTCATTTTAGGACTATTTCACTTACTCGGCTTGGGCTTCGACTTTTCCTATTTGTTAGAACCGACGAAGCATCCGCAGGCGTTTGTTATCAAAGCCGTGCTACCGCCGCTGATTTATGCGATCCACGGATACGTCGCCACCTGGCTTGCCGTGCGCATGTTGTTTCGCCCCTATACACCAAAATACTGGTGGTTTACTAAAACGCAGATTCCGTTGACGCCGGGAATTTTTCCGAAGCGCCAATCAAAACTGGCGCAATCGGTAGCAACCACAATCACTGACACTCTGCTCACACCGGATGACATCAAAGCGCGCGCACAAGAATTAGTAAACGAAGAGAATATTTTTAAAACTGTTGATCTATTTGTCGACAATGTTTTTCTCAAAGAATTTCGTGACACCACAAAATTGCATCGCCTTGCCAGTGACATTGCAACCCTCAGTCCAACGCTATTACGGCAGTTTGTCGATTCAACGATCACATCGCTCGAACAGGGTAAGGAAACGAAAATCGCTTCGATCACAGAAAAGATTTTCGAACAGGTTTTGATGAGTACGCGTATAAACTTCGA
>CAZRMH010000287.1:0-10829 GCA_964600935.1 uncultured Candidatus Obscuribacterales bacterium | reverse complement strand
GCTGAGAAGATGGGACTTGAAGCTCGCGACTATTCAGAGCGGCTGATGACCGGTGTTGACGTAAATGGTCAAAAAGTGCGTCCGATCGATCTGATGCAGGAAGAAGCCGTCAGGCTCGCTGACGATCAACTGTTGATCGGTAATGAGATGATGCGTTCCGAGATGGACAAAGCCAGTTGGGCCCTTAAAGGAACCAACCTCGACACTGGTGTTTTGAAATCGCCAATCAATACCAACAAATTCCTCGCTCAGTTGTATCTGGGTAGTGAAGTCGTACCTAAATACGACGGCAACGGACAGATCATAGGCATATCCGAAGTGCAATTCGGTAAATCAAGCGCGTTCAAACCAGATAAAGCCTACGAAGCCTCGCAAAAAGCTCTGGCTTACACCAGAGAATTGCTCAAGCTCGATCCGCTGGATGCTAAAACTGCTAAGGACAATCCTGGTGTTGCCTCACTGTTCGGTGTTCTCACCGACATGATCGATAAACCGGAGCGTTACAAGCTATACGTGACGAAAGCAGGCGAAACCTACGTAAATGAAAAGGGCGAGACAGTTCCGGTTGCACCTGGTTCGCTCAAAGGCGTAAATGATTCCGGCAAGCCGATCTTGATCGAAGCAAACAGCGTTGAGAATCTGAAAAATCAGATCAAGAAAGACAGCACACTCTACAGTATGCTCGTTGATGGTATGGTCGCCGTTGGTGTCGTCGGTGGTGTGGCATTGGCACGTACAAAAAATCCACAAGTGCTTGCCTTCTTCGAAAAGGGCTTGGGACGCTTCACCGCCAATCCGCAAGTCGCTCGCCAGGCAATTGGAGTCGGCAGCGCGCTCTCTGTAACTGCTCTGGGTCGCCACTACGGCTACAAAGCCTTGACCGGTGTCGATGAGAGCTGGACTGACAGTCTCCTGCACACAGCCGGTTCTCTTGCTGCTGCCGAAGTCGGCGGACGTCTGTCCGGACGTGGAAGCCTGATCACCGGCAGAAGTGCTGGAGCGCCTCAATTCGCCAAGATGACCGAAGAGTCTTCTGCGAAATTCCTCGAGAGACAGGGCTATGAAACCAGCGGTCAGGTCATGGATCTGCTCAGATCGCAAGGTTACATCGCGGAAGCAGGTTCGTTCGTTGGCATCAACAGAGGAACAAGACTGTTCAATGCTGCCGGTCATATGGATGAGGCTGTCGCCAAAGCATTCAAGGAAGCTAACTTGAAGGGCGCTCGTATGGGCAGCGTCTCGGAGGCGATTATCGCTGACGTGAAGTTGTCTTCTGGTATCAAAACCGATGTGCTGGCCGCGAAGGTTGCTGAGGTTCCAAACGGCGCAAAAACGATAGGCGATCTCGAGAAGATGATCGAAGCCGATCAAACCGCACTGAAGAACCTCGCTGAACATACCACCGGTCTCGATCCTAAAATGAAGATCGCTGATATGGTCGCCGGTAAAACAGAAGCCTCTGAGCTAATTGCAATTGCTGAGAAGTACGGTCTGAAGGATGTCAAAGCCGTGAGGGATTTGGCTACCGAATCGCACAAGATTGGCTTCGATAAGGTGTTCCCGAAACTAGCCGAGATGAGGTCAGGAAATCTGATCAACAGCAGCACGATGATTACCGATGCTGTCAAAATGGGCACACACGCTCTCGAAGGACCTGGATTGCAACGCATTCTCAGCATGGTTCCTGCTGGAGAGCGGGCTGCCATGTTCACAGAGAAGGGCCTGGCTGAAGTCATGGCTGCCAATCCCGTCACCGGATCAAGATCGCTGTGGGAACGTACCAGAGATGGTTACAGCGCCATTAAGAGCGCTACTTCGTCGACTTGGAGCGCTGTTTCCACCAGAGATGGTTGGACGATGATGCGCACCGCCGTCGGTGACACATTAAAGCCATTGACCACTAAGAACTTCTATTCGACTACCGTCCCTGGAGCTCTTTACGATGCTGGCGCGTTTGGTGTGACCAGGCTCAATTCAGCTCGTAAGGTAGTGACGGATCGCTTTGAGTTCCGTGCGATAGATCCAACCAAGGCTACTCCTGAAGCGCTTTCTAGAGCTCGTTTTGCAGGTGGATTCTATGGTGGTCTCGGTGCTGCCGGCACCTACAACACGATTGTCAAACCATACGATATGACCGGTCAGGTATTCGGTGTGACGCTCCCTCAGGGCGGAGAAAAACATGCTGTGTATACCAATGAAGATGGCTCTGATATGAGCTGGACTGATGCACTTGTCGAGTCGCACTTCCCATCAGTGTCTTCGGCTGAGCTTGGAGCCGGGGAGATGAACTGGTACCAGAAAAATCTCCTCGTTCCAGGTTTGCGAGCAGTCTTAGGAACGCCTGGACAAGCCTTGTTCGGTTCTCAATTCCTGAAACCGGGTGCGATATACAAACCAGTCTGGGCTAACCCTCAGACCGGTACATTCAGAAAATCGATGCAGTCGGTTTTCCCTCTGTCACCGACTAGATGGAACAACTGGAATGCCAAGGTGTTCTCCAATCCGACAATGTCGACCGCTGGTATGTTCACTGGTGCACTTGCTCCGGCAGCTGTTGATGCTGCTGGTCCGGCAGCGGGCGTTGATAAGTATCAACAGATGCTTAAAAACCTCCACAAGAAACCTACGAACAAAGAGCTGCCTGAACAGCGCATAGATCTCGATGATCCGTCTGTTCCAGGCGGAACCAAGTCAGAAGTCAAACCGGTGACGCCGGCGGAAGTTAAGAAATCACCAGAGGTTGTTCCTCCGAAAGTGACTCCAACTGTCAAACCTGGTGCAAAACCAGCAGACAAGCCAACCGTAAAACCGCAGGATGGTAAACCGGCAGAACCGCCGCCACCAGGGATTGGCTACTAATCAGAGCACTGTCAATATCACAACAATGAGATTGACCAATCAGTCGAAAAAGAGCCTGGCGTGAGTCAGGCTCTTTGTTTTGGCGATTGGGAAATATGGTCTAGAAATGTCCAATTGCGGGAATGTAATGTATACATTCTCTTACCCCCTATACCTTGGCGAGAGCCAGTTTTTATTCTGAGGTCCCTGAAATGGGTGAGAAAATCGAAGCTTCGAAACCAGATGCAAACAAACCGGAGTTATTCGCGCACGACGACGGCGATGACAACGACACACTGACGCCGTTGCAGAATGAAATTTTTAAGCCGACCACGTCCGCAGCTACACTCGACAGGGCCGCGGCTGTTTCTGCCGACGCTACTGAAGCCGAGGCTAAAGATACAGTTCCGGCAGCCGGCAATGCTGCTGCTCAAGATGTCTCGAATGCAGAAGCCGCTGTAAATGAAGATGATGTCCCGAATGACGGTGATCCACCCAAAACTGTCGATACACCGGCTCCAGCCGCTGAGCAAGCAGCCGAGAAGACTGTTGTAACAGACAAAGCCGAGGCGGCTGCAGCAAAGGCTGACGAGCCCATCGACCCTTACGCACACCTTGATCGCGCTAACCTTCTGAAACTGGAGTTGGAGGCGCTCGAGGGTCAAAAGAAAAAGCCGGACGAAGTTATTGCCATTCGTGTCGACGGCGAACTGAAAAATGTCAAGGTTTCCGACCGTGTCGAGCAGCTCAAGCGTGGTCTAATCGACGAAATCACTCTGGCTAAAAAGGGTGCAGACAGCATTTACATGGTCGGCGATGCCACCAACCCTGGTGTCGACGATATCGCCAAAATGACCATCGTCGAGCGCGATAAACAGGCTAAAGCTCTTGGTCTTGATGGAAAAACAGTAACCGTAGAATCGATCGGTCGTGAACTGACGAAATCGGTCGGCGATAACGAACGTCAAACCAAACTTAAAGGATTGCTGGAAACGGTGGCAACCGTCGATGCGTTGTCCAAACTTCACTTTGCACCAACGCTGGTGCGGCTTCTGGAGACCGAATACGGCGCGCGCGGTTACCTTGACCCAAAGATGCAGCTCTCCGAGGTGATCTCCGATGAGCAGCTCAAGAAATCTTTTGATAGTTTAAAAGCGATTCCGCTTCCGGGCACCGCTGCAGACATCGCCGCCTTCGGTGCAGACAGCAAACCAATTCGTGAAGCGAAAGAAGTTTATGCGATCACTAGTCGCACCCTCGAACTTGTGAAGTTGGATCAGCAACAGAAGCGTGCGCTGTCGGTCCTCGAGGAGACCAACCTGGCCGCCAAGCCTGGTGAAGACGCCGAAGCGCACTTCAAGAAAGCGATTCAGATGGCTGAGAAGCTTGATGTCGGTTATCTGACGATGGCTGCAACTAAGCCTGAAAACGCTGCGGATAACATGGCTCAAGAAATCGTCGATACGATTAGAATGGGCAGCAATGCTCGTCTTAAGTATGCAGAACATCTGGTTAACAACGGTCGTTTCCACGAAGCTCAAGGATTGATGGCGAAGGTCAAAGCTGACTCGCCTGAGCTTATTTTTGCGATGGAAAACGATAAGCCGGTTTATCGTAAGTATGAAAACGGCAAACGCTCTTACGAGGAGTTGGATAGAGTCGTCACGCTCGGGGTAACTGTGCGACCGGCGACTTTCGAGCTAGCGCACTCAATTCTTCTGGAGAAGCTAGACAAAGACAAACTCGGCGACGATAAGTCCAGAGCAAATTTCGCTGAGCGCTTGAAAAAAGGCGAATTTCCAAAGGACGTCGATAAGATCAAGCAGCTCCGCACCGACGATGCTGGAGCACTGGAATGCTTCGAGGTGATGGCTCGCTGCCGCGATCAGTTTAAACAAGACATCGGGGAAGCCAACAAAATTCTCGACAAAGAAGTCGAAAGAGTTGAAAAAGAGAAACAAAGATTCGACGGCAAGGAGAATCTGAGTAAGGAAGACGAAGTCGAAAAGGCGCGTCTTGAGCGCGAAATCGCCTCATTGAATGTGACCAAGGCGCAGCGCGAAGAGTATCTCAATCGCATCGATGCACTCACTGATTACACTAATGGATTGCTCGATCTATCTCGTGGTGGCGCCAAGTCTGCCCATAAATTGTTCGACTCGGCCCTCGCCAAAGATCCTTCGCTCGATGCCGAGCTAAAGCGCATGCAGGGCGACAATCCGTACCTTAAGACCTTGACCGAATTGTCTAAGATCACGGATAACACTGCTGAGGCATACTGGCAAAGAAATTACAAAAAGTTTGCCATCGCCGGAGCAGCAACAGTCGGCACATTGACAGGTGTCGGACTGATCGGCATGTGCGGCTATGTCGGAGCCGGTGTCACCACTACTGCGGTAGTCGCCACTACAGGCGGTGCTATGACTGGTGGCGTCACGAGCTGGGCAATTCACCGAACGGTAAACGAAAAGGCTGGTTGGCCCGAGTTTCGTGATGGTGCGAAAGTCGGTGGTCTTAGCGCCGCCCTCGTTGTCAGCCCATGGGCTGCACAAGCATACAGAGCGAAATTGGGCACCGATGTAGCTGTTAACAGCAGTGCGATCGGCAACCTGGTCAGCAAAATCGGTCTGACCAAAGGTACTCTTGGTGGCAGTCTGGCGATGTCTTACACGCTGGAAGCCGGCAATATCTATTTCGATAAGAAGCCACTCGGTAAAGCGGCAATTGATGGTACCAAAGATGGTGTCTTTAATAGTTTGCTTCTCGGTATCTCTCGTGGTTGGGGTATGCCGATGGAAGCGCAAGCAGCCAGGGCCGGGTTTCTCAACCGCACGGCTGTTGGCACATCAGTAGTCCTGGCGGGAGGTCCACAAGCAGTTGATGTCCTCGCTAATGGTAAGTCTGTTAAGGATGCGGCTAGCGAAACCTTCCGTGATTCATTGACTTACTTGGCTATGTTTGGAGTCGCCAAACATATGAAGCCTACGGAAGCTGGAAAGGCGACCTGGTTAAGTTCGATGGGCGTAAACAAGTATACGATTCTTGGCGGCAGTGCTTTGGCTGCTGCCCCTGAGGTCCGAAATTACTTCGACGGCAGGAAGACTGGCGCGGAAGCTGGCAAAGATTTCTTGTACAGTGCAGCCTATACCGTTCCAACTGCAATGTTCTTGAAGAAGTATGGTTTGTCGGACCATGGCACGGGGTCTCGAATAGCTGCTCCAACCATGGTCGATACTGCTGGATACGCAAAACGCGCGTTCCTGATGCAGGAATCATGGAACGTTGCCGTCAGCGTCGGCAGTCAGAAGTTGCTCCATGACCTTGGCCGCCAGCCATATTACATTAAAGACCAGGGCAGCGGTTTTATGGCTCCATTGATAGCCGAATTCGTCGATTACAACTGGGGCGCTCAACTAGACCCGAATCACCTTGGCGATCGTAAGGTCATAAATTCCAAAGTCGATGAATTGCACAATAACTATCTTGGTGGTGTTTTCTCTGATAAGAAGAACGTGAAACCACTTAGTGAAGAAGTTCCTAAAAAAGGACTGTTCTTCGATTATAGTGGTAAAAAGCCTCCGAAGCCGCAAAAGTAATACCGGCGGCGTCTCACGGACTATCAACTACTGCGGCAGGCTTTCGCGAGTCTGCCGCAAACCCATACTCATTCAGTTTTTTGAAGTTTTTTGCCCAAATTTTGTCCAAAATGGGTATATGGCGTATACAACTCGTAGTCAGGGATATTCAATATCACAACTTTACGGGATTGAGGAAAGGCGCTGTGGGCAACGGAAACTTAGAAGTAACTGGAAAGAAGCCTGGAGCAGACAATGCGCAGGCTACCCATGACGACGCCGCCACGCCTAACCCGTTGCGGGACCAGGTGGACAGAGCGCTTGCCAGTCCTCCAAAATCAGATAGCACCATAATCACGGAGAAGGCGCTCGAGGGTGCTATCAAAGGCACCGGCGATGAAGCCGATCCATACACTCATACAAACAGAGTCAAAGAACTTACTGCTCAGCTCGATAAGCTCGCGCTCGAGAACAAGAAGCCAGATGAAATCATTGTTGCCGACGGCAAACAGGTCAAAGTCAAAGACTTCGTGAAAGAGGTCAAAGGCGTAATCAAGTCGGAACTCGAGTTAGCGAAAGCAACCTCGAACAACATCGATCAGGACGCCGTCGGCACGATTCTCAACACCAATATCGCGACTAGGAAAGAGCTTGTTGAAAAACTTGGTCTCGGCACTCAACCGATCACGCCGGAACTCTTGCAACAAGAGCGCGCCAAAGCCGGAAACAACTTGGAACGTCGCAATCAAATCGACGCTCTTACCGAAAACCTTTCAGAAAGAGCGGCTCTGGAAGCCCTTCGCCATGCACCTGCGTACACCAAGATGGTTGAGGCCGAACTGCTCGGTAAAGGTTACACTAATCAAGAAACCGCTCTGGGTGCCGAAGTTTCCAAAGAAGATACCCGCAAAGCATTCGAACTTTTGAAATTGGCAGGCAATGAAGATGCCGATCTGAAAGCGACCGATCTGTTCAAAAATGCAGAAACTGTAGTCGGAATGACTTTCGCCGGCTTCCAGCAAGAGCGTAGTCAAAAAATCATTGAGTTGATGCGGAATGCGACTGAAGCCGGAAAAACCGGCCAACCACAAACTGTCATCATCGATGGTGAGAGCAAAACTCTCAGTCAAGAAGACCTTCTCAAAGAAGCTAACAGGCTGGCCAACAAAATCAATGTTGCTTGGGTTGCCAGTCAAGCCATGCTTCCGAGAAATCAGGAGAACGGTACGGCCCAGGAGCTAATGGACATCGTTTCGGTTGCCAGTTTTGCTCGTCTCGACTATGTCAACTACATGTCTAGTCATGGTCAAACTAAAGAGGCACAGGCGCTGTTCATGCAGGTTAAGACCGATACTCCATATCTGGTTTACAATCCGGATGGCACTTATCGCGATGAGAGTCTTCGAAAACTTGATACCAGATTAACCCGTGGTATCGACACTGAAGGCGCTGATTATCAGATTATTGAAAGCCGTTTCCTCCGTGCTATGGATGAAGGAAATATCAATCCTGATAAGAACAAACCTGGCCAATCTGCCACAGAACTACTAGACCAGATGAAGCAGCTGAACCAGAACGCCAGGCGTGAGATGGAAGAGTCCAGCAAAATTTTGCTGACTGAAAAACAAGATCTCGGCAAGAAACAAGAAGAGTTGGAAAAGAAAACCGTTCTTTCCGATGCTGAGAAAGTCGAACTCGAGAGAACTAAACGCGAGATCGCAATAATCGATGGCACTCTAGAACAAAGAAACGCGTACTTCAATCGTCGCGAAAATATCGGAACCTACCTGGAAGCAAGTTGGCTCGAAGCCAAAGAAGATTTCAGTGCTGCCAATGCCAAGTACAAAGAGTTTGATAGCAATGAGAAAGACGTCGAACTCAAGAAAAATCTTGGTCTGGAAGGCAAAGTAGATAGAACTGAGTCCGGATTCAGCGGATGGTGGAACAGGAATTGGGGTTACGTCGCAGTCGGGGCAGCGATAGTCGCTGCCGCTGGTCTGACCGTCGTCACGCTCGGTGTCGGTGCAGGTCCTGGAGCTGGTCTTGTAGCAGCCACTGTAGCTGGTGTTGGTATTACCGGAACTGCTGCGACTGCAACCGCGACGACTGCTCTGGTAGGAACGGCCGCGATAGCAATTGGTACCGCTGGTGGTGCCGGCGCTTACTGGGCTGTGGAACGCACGGTCAACAAAGATGCCGGATTGGAAAGCGCCTGGACTGGAGCAAAAATTGGTTTAACCACCTCGTCCATGATTGTCGCCCCCTGGGCGACCAGCGGCAGAGCCGCCGCAACAGCCGCGACTGGCGAAGTCGTAGCAGGCGCAAATGTTGCTTCCAAAATGTCGATGATCGGAAGGACCGTTTCTGCCGCCAATAAATTAGGCATCACTAAAAACACTTTGATGGCTGGTTACGGAGTCGCTGGTATCACCGAAGGTGGCGACTATGCGCTTGGACTCAAGTCAGGAAAAGAAGCTGCGTCCGGTTTTCTTCTCAAAGGCGCTCTCTCCGCTTCATTGATTGGTATGTCATCTAAACTCGGGGCCGTCAAGGAGGCTACAACTGCCGCTACCGCCTCCAAAGAGACATTCCGCAGTGTGCTCGGACTGACAGGTAAAAACGCGGCTATCGGCTACAGTCTGTCTGCCGGCAATGAATCTCTTAATTATGGGTTTGGTAAGAAAACCGCTGGCGATGCTTTCAAGGATTTCGTCGTGTACGGTGCTGTTAATACCTTGGCTATCGGTACTACTCGTAAATACATGCTGGGCGAGGGGCTAGCACCAGCAGCCACAGCCAATCTTCGTAACGCTCAATACGCTTTTCAAGGCATGGCGATTAACGAAATCGCCAGTCTCGACATGGCTCTGTACAACAAGGCTGTTCAGCATGATTTTGGTCAGCTTCCGGTGTTTATCCGAGAGCAGTCACCTGGAGATGTATTAGCTCCTTCGTTTATGACTCCTCTTGTTGCCAGAACCTATGATCAGTTTTTAGGCAATGGACTGAATCCGCTTCACTCTGGTGAACTGAGGCGTTTCAACGGTAATCTGGAGTCTTTGAAACCAGACATGACTGTTACCATTGGCGTCGATAAAAAGTATGTTAGACCGTTCGATATCAATCAAAACATATCGGTCTTCGACAAACCTGGACAATAGAACTGTCGGCTATCGCAGACCAGATGTTTGATTAGCCGAATCGGAAGCTTTCTGAGTCAGAGCAAATTTATATTTGCGAACTCTCATGAAGATCGGTGTGTGAGCCCGTAAACAAACGGGTTTCCAATTTTCGAATGCCATATACTTGATGCATGACTGAGCTCTCCGTGATTATACCGGCGTACAACGAGGAGGCGAGGCTGCCTCGCACGCTCGACTCGGTGTACACCTACTTATCAAAGCGCGGTAGCGCTTTTGAAATCATCGTCGTTGACGATGGCAGTGTCGATCATACGGTTCAGGAAGTTGAAACTTTTGCCGATACTCATCCCAACGTGAAGGTGATGCAGTACGCACCCAATCAAGGCAAAGGTTATGCCGTGAGAACCGGGATGTTAGCTGCGCGTGGAGAGTTGGTCCTGTTCAATGATGCCGATGGTGCATCTCCGATTGAAGAAATCGAAAAGTTAGAAAGAGCCATCGCCAATGGTGCGGATATAGCCATTGGTAGTCGCGCAAAACCAGATGATTCGCGCGTTGTAGAGGCACTGACATACCGAAAGTATATCGGAAATACATTTAACCTGTTAGTTCGTTCTCTTGTTCTGCCGGGGTACTATGACACGCAATGCGGCTTTAAGATGTTTCGCCACAAAGTTGCGCAAGATATTTTTTCGGTCGCCAGTATGAATGGATTTGCATTCGACGTAGAGTTGCTGTACATCGCCAAAATTCGGAATTACAAAGTAGACGAGATCGCAATCAACTGGACGAACATTGATGGTTCGAAAGTCAATGTTCTGGTCGACTCTCCCAAAATGCTTGTTGAGATGCTGAAAGTAGCGGTCGGCTCCTGGTTTGGAAAGTACCGCCCGCTCGCCTTACCGAAAGAACATAAACGTCCTTGAGCGGATGGGCGGCTGAACCTCCTATCGATAGAGATTGTTAAACGGCGGTGGCGCGAACGTCTGACAACACCTTTAAAACTTCGTCATGAATGAGACCGTTGGTTGCCAGGATGAAACCTTTGTCAACGTCGAGTTTCTTTCCTTCCAGGTCCGTTACGCGACCACCGGCTTCCTCTACGATTAAGCTGCCTGCACCGACATCCCAGGCGGCAAGCCGTTTTTCCCAAAAACCGTCAGTTCGACCAGCCGCTACGTAAGATAAGTCGAGGGCAGCGCTACCATCGCGCCTGACGCCGTGTGAGAGGTTCGTCAGTGTCGTAAATTCGACCATGTTATTCAGGGGGGTT
>CAZRMH010000286.1:0-10841 GCA_964600935.1 uncultured Candidatus Obscuribacterales bacterium | reverse complement strand
TTTGTTGTTGGTGCCAGCACTGTCGCGAACCATTCTGGTTGGTCGACCTTCTTTGTTGTCGTTGAAGACGACCTCAGTGCGACCATTGCCGTCTGTTTTCGCGGTCCCGGTTCTCCAGCCATCTTCCGGATTGTTTTTGGGACCGTATCCATCCCAGTACTGAGTGATTTTGTTACCATTAGCATCTTCGCGGACACGCGAATAATCACGCAAGTTGTAAGTGTCTCTGCCGCCGTCAGCGCGCAGAATCTGCTTCATCTGCTTGTCGGCAGTTTCAAACGTCAGCTCACCTTTTGCAGTTACCGAGAACTCGCCCGCTATTTTTCCATCGGGACCTTTGCTGGCAAGGTCAAAACCTGGAATTTTTGCGTCTGCAGGATTAGTAGTCCACGAACCGTCAGCCGCCCTCTCGAGAGTTACTTTCTCTGCGGGATTTCCGTTGCGCGGACCGTTGGAAACTTCAATACTTTTTACGCTGCCGTCCGCGTTGCGATTGAAAGTGTATGAGTCCCCTTTGCGTGGACCATCAATTCGTTCGCCACGAGTAATATCGTTGTTGCTATCGATGGCAATCCGCGTATTGCCGCTCTCTGTCATCCGTCCTTGTTGGATGACTTTGCCATCCGCACCAGTACGTGTCCATGTGGCAGCATCGTAGTCTCTGACTTCTTGCTGCTTCGTGACGAGGTCAGTAGTTGTCACCTTGTTGCCGACAACGTCGGTTCTCTTGATCATTTCGCCAGCTTTATTGAAGACTTCTTGATTGCCTTCACGCTGTGGAGGGGGACCTCCAGACTTCTCGTAGCTTCGTGTTCGAGTGCCACCATTCTGATGATCTATGTTTTCTAAATAATTTGCAGGTGCTTTGTAATTTGCTTCGCCCGGTTTTCCTACAGCAGGAGTTTTGCCGTCGCGTACTTCTGCTAAGACATTGCCGGCGGTATCACGTTGAACCATGTCAAACGATCTGCCTTCGGGATTTTTAGTCGCGTCGAATTCGACACGATGGAGCCCGGTGAGCGAACCTTTCCCGTCTACGACCGAGGTCACGCTGGCAATACGTTCGTTGAATTTTGAATCTTTAGGATCCAAACCGGTAAGTTGTCCGATCTTGGCTAAGGCTTCTGGAGAATGCGGTTTGTAATTCGGGTCGCCTGGTTTTGGCCAGGAATGAGTGACTCGATCGGCGGTTTCTGTCGTCGTGATATTGGTGAGCTTGTCGGTGGTGACCGTCGTGCCATCCGGTTTCACGTCACGAGTGCGATTATCATCCAGCTTTTCAGTGGATATTGATTTTTTGCTGAATGCTTCTAAAATTTTTGGATCGGTGATTTCTTTGTCATCAGCGCCGATTGCTTTTAGTGCACCTGGAACTTTCTCCCCTTTGGCGTTAACCGACGGTGGCGTCCACTCAGTGCGTTTAACAACAGCATCAACGCCATCGAATTTGGTACCGGCAGGGTAATCAGTAACCGTTTTTCCATCGGCAGTTGTTACTCTTCTCCAACTCGGTGCGCCGGCCTTAAGCGCCGCATCGTCGGCAAACCCGCCGACCATTTCTGTGCCGTTTGCATTGGTTATTTGAACTTCTGTGCCACCACCTGCGATGCTGCGTTGCGTCTTCTTGCTGCCGTCTGCCATGTTTTGTTCGAAGGAAACATGGTTTGGATTTTTGGCAGGATCGAATTTGCTTTCTGATGCAATGCCGCTCGTATGTTTTTCCGGATAAATCGTTTCGCTTGTCTTGAAGCCATTCTTTGCGCTCGGTGAGCTGAACGTCGTGTCCGATACGCCGTCTCTTCGAATCGTCGTGACCGATCCATCACCTGCCGGTTTATCGCTGGCAACTGTGATCGGAGGGCTCTTGCCGTCGCGGCCGGCTATGAATCCCTCTACTGCTCTGTTTTGAGAAGTTGTTGGTGCGTCCTTGCTGGCTAAGCTGTCGTCATAATCGACCACTCGTTGCCCGGTCGCTTTGTCTCCTGTCGCTTCGGTGGTGTAGCCGATTTGATCAGGTGTACTTTTGACCTCGGCTTTATATTTCACATCGCCTTTAGTGTTCGGCGGTTTGACTTCCATACTGCTGCCCGGGCGCACACCAGGAATGTCTGAAACTGCTGTGTTGCCCAGCGCATCAAGCTTCCATGTCCCGGTTTTATCACCGATCTTGAATTCGCCCTTAGCCTGTCCGAACTGCTCGTTCAACTTCGCGGTTAAAGCTTTGGTTTCTGCTTCCGAAAGTTCTTTGGTGGCGCCATTCTCGGTGACGGTTGCTTTGCCGTCCTTGAAGGTCATTTTGGAATACGGAATGTCTGTGGTCGGGGCTGTCTGTGTCAGGTCGACCGAACCATCCTTATTAAAGGTATGCTGAAAATTCTTCAGAGGACCGTTGGCGTCATAACTTCTTGTGACTGAACCCTTAGTCGGTCCGTCAGTCGTATTAACGGTATCTGTGAAACCTTTTCCTTTTGTCGCTTCCCGAACAGCCGCCTCTGCGGTATCGAACTGGTCGAGCTCGGGAGTTAGCTTCTTGTACGCTTCCGTCGCTTTGGCATCGGTACCGAGTCCGGTTCCGAGTACATTTGCGTCTGTCGGCGCGACGCCGGGATTGCGAACTTCGTTGAGGTCCCTGGTGAAGTACGAATCTTTTAAGAGCGCCTCTGATGAGGATGTATTGTCAGATTCCGCAACTGGTTTAGCTGCGGCGTCGTTTGGTTTCGGTGGTGTTGGTTTGACGTCGGTTTCAGCCATTAAGTGATTCAGCCAACTGTGAGTGAGTGAGCGGACAATTATAGGGATATTGAATGATACTTAGTAAAAGTGACTTTTCTGTTCCTTTACCTATATGCCCGTCTAATGTTCGTCTGAAGCTCGGACGCTCAAACCGCTGAACCGTCGCGCTGGTAAAGATTTCAATATTTTGGTCCGGGCGAACCGTCAGAAAAATTGCCTGAATTTCTGACCGAATTTTACTTGGGCAGTGGAACAGGAGGTGCTGGCACTACTGGCTTCGTCGCCAATTCTTTGGTCAATTCGGCAATAAACGGCTGAGTGTTGGTTCGCAGCTTCGCGTATCTGGCGTCAATGGTTCCCAACACAGAATCAATTCTCGCTTGAGGCACTTTGCCATCCTGGAGCGACTTTGCCATAGTTGTTTTGCCTTGCTGCTGGGCTTTGTCTATGGCTGTGGTCGGGTCAAGCAACAGTTCCGGAAGTAAACGCCCAATCATCGCTCCATCGGTCGATCTCGAGCTCATGTCTGCCGTCCCCCCGAAGCCGGCGAGTAGTTTGTGTTTATCGGCTAATTTCAAAAGTTTTTCCAGATTTTCTGGAGTAAACGTTTTCTGCATGCCCTGACGTTCGGACCGCTCCTTGGCAAAATTTAGAATTCGGGGATCGACTTTATACTTGGCGCTCAGCGCCTTGAGTTGTTCAGCGGTGATCGGTGCTTTCTCCGGTACTTTATCGGCTGGCTTTGGCGGCTCTGCCGGTTTGTCGGAAGGCGTCGTCGGCGCTTTTGGTCGGTCAAACGGTTTGGTCGGCTCGCCTGGTTTTGTCGGTGGATTGGGCAGATCTTTGCTGGCCGGTTGAACGGTTTTATCTGCTGGAACCGTCGGTTTCACCGGTGTTTTGTCTGTTGGACGGGGCGGGTCGCTGACTAGTGTTCCGCCGAGTTTTGTCGACATGATCCCTTCCGGGTCGACGGTCACACCGTCATTGGTCGGTCCAAGAATCGAGAATGAACCGGCGCGACCGTGTTTTAGAATCCCATTCATCTTCACCGGAGCTTGTCCTGGACGTTGAACTAACCATTCCGATCCAATAGCACCTGGACCGGCTGCCAGATCTTGTCCTTTCAAAATTACCGTGCCGTCCGATCGTTTGAAGCCTCTGAAATCATTGTTCGCATCGCGCATAACGTCGATCTTTTGCTGGTCTTTGTAAGTAATCTGCAGAGGTTTTCCGCGATCATCGACAGCGACTTTTGTGCCGTTAGAATAGACTGAAATCACGTCGCCAGTTTTCGGATTGATGATTGATGCTTGCGGTAGTTCACCAGCCTTAATTTTGGCAGCATCCTGTGCATCGGTAAACGTGACAACGCGCTGATTGCCTTCTGCTTTTTCTTGACCCTTACGCCATTGCACTTTTCCGTTCTCGTCTTGAGCTCCAGTCTTGTAGAGCGTCTCGACGGTCGCTCCTTGCTGACGGGTCATTCTTCCGTCGTTCCAATTCCCAATTGTGTACTGGGTTTGTTCTTTCTCAAAGGCAACTCTAAAGCCGTCGTTTTTAGCATCGCGAATCATCGAGGTTGGCTTGCCAGGCTCCGCTTTGAAGTCGACTTGAACGACGCCTTCTGCAATTTGTTTCTTCTGGCCTGGTAGCCAATCGTAACCGTTCCAAAACGTGTTTTCTTTCTGTCCATTCTTTAACTCGCGTTCTCTGGAATAGTCGCGATTGTCAAAATGGTCTTTGTCACCGTTTATACGAAGGACGCTTCTAGTTTGTTTGTCTGCTGATTCGTATCCGAAATCACCTTTAGCATTAACCTTGAAGTCACCACTAATGATACCGTTTTCAACCTTGAGGTTTTTAAACCCTGGAGGTAATTGACCGGCAGGTTTGGAAACCCAGCCTCTCTCTGTCTTATCGAGTGAAAGATATTGCGGAGGGTTGGCGTCCTTGCCAGGAGTTAGCACGTGCATTTTAGTGATGTTGCCTTTATCATCACGATCGAATGCGTATTTTTGTCCCTTGCGCGAGCCGTCGGTAAACTGCATGCCCGTTACTAAGCCGGATTTCTCATCGACGAACAGTTTGCCAACTTCGCCATCTTGGGTGAAGGGACGCGGTTGTTCTTTCGGTACTGGAAAATCGGCGACCTTGTTTAAATTGTTGAATTTGGGATCGAATTCCGATGGTGGTTTAACCGTGTCCGGGACCTTGTCCTTTGGCTTGGGAACCAGGTTGTAGGCGTCATCGAAAACGTTGCTCGGGTCGAGCATCGGTTTGGCGTCGGGTTTCTTCGTTTTGTCAGCTACGTCGATGTTGCCTGGAACTGTTTTCGGTTTTGTATCGTAAGGATCGACTGTTGCTGGTCTGTTGTTCGTCATGGTCTGCCATCTCCGGGCTAAGGTTGCAAGCTGACATTAGTAAATTGGAGCCGTCGATAGTGCGGAAATGTATTCTGCGGCTTTGGAATTTCGTACTCGGCTATATACCGGCAATCGTACTTTTTGACAGCGTCGCACACAACTTTTGGCTGAACAAGCCAAGTGTGTGCAAATGCACAGTTCTCGAGTCTCGCACAGTGTGCAATTCTTCAGTTGATGCGTCAGATTGAGTGAACTACGTTATTTGATACCGCGCATGGTTGAAGCAACCTGCGAATCATTGAACAGTCGCTCGGAAAGAACCTCGAAGAAGCGCTCTCCTCCTCGAGAGTTCAGGTGTGCAGAATCGGCGAAATAACGCTTCGGAAAATCTTCCGGCTTGTTCAAATCCAATAGTTGCGATTGATGTTTTGCGCAGAGTTCACTAATGGTTTTCAAATATCGATCGTAAAATCCTGCCGGCATCGTTCCAACATTGTCTGTCGTAAGCGGCATGTTTACAAGGATTATCTTGATACCACGCTCTTGTCCCAGCGCTAACAGCTTCTCAAGGTATGAAACCTGTTCTTTGAACTGTTTTTCTTTAAAGCTTGAATATCTATATCTGTATTCCGGAAGATTGTCGCTGTATTCATTTGGCGATGCAGACGGTGGATGAACGAGGACTTCGTTGGGACCGCTATCTTCAGGGAGTTCTATAAATGCCTGGCGGCGAATTTCGAAAGTCGTGTGAACTTCGTCTTTGATATCTTTGTAGCCGACATCGCAGAGAAGACCTTTGGTTGCTTCATGCTGAAGAAACAGAAAATCTGGTCTATGGCCGTAGAGGAAACTCAGCTTTTCAAGCCCGTATTCAGCAACGCTCCAGAACGAATTCCGTGCCGAGATCGCCACTTCTGTCGGATCTTTTACGCGGCTGACAAAGCGAAAAATCTCCGTGCTGGCTGGGCTTTTTAAAGCATTGTCCATCAAGTCGCGAGGAGCAATTCCGTAAATAATTACCTTGGGTTGTTTCTCACCTTCCAGCAGGGTGTCGGCGAGAACGTAGGCGTCTGATGCCATTTCACCGCTGAGTGAAAACGAGAACGTCGAATAATCAGTCTGGAATTTATTCTTCAGAAGACTCTCGAGCAAAGAACTCTTATGATGCAACGCCACTTTCTGTGAAGTGTTTTCAAAAGTAGCATCACCGCCATGAACCGCCGCCATCATCAGGGATGAACCCATTAGTGTGATGTCGGGAGCACGTTTCTCTTTCTGAAAATCTTTGGCTGCCCAAAAAACCGTGCTACGGTGAGCCGCGTTATAAGCGCTGATAGGCCAGACACCAAGATTGTCGGCAATGCGACAGGAGCCATCCAGAGCGACCAGCGCAAGCATAGCCCAGGCAACATAGCTTTGAGCTAGTTTTCGCAGATGGGGTTTTGCTTCTTGTAGTTGCCGTAGCACTTTGGGCACCGTTGGTAGTGAACGTTTCTATTTGACTAGTTGATCTTTGGGATTGAGCCGTGGACTGTTTGATTAGAATTGGAAGTAGATAAACCGTGGCGATTTGTCTGGTGAGAACTCCATGACGAGGAGCATCATAAGCAGGCACCATGCTGCTTTTAGAACTTTTGGCGAGGCTTTGACCATATCTGTCTTGTCGATCCAGCCCATCACCAAATGTGATACCGCAAGAATCGGGAGCAACAGGAAAACACTTGGATAGATTAGAGGGTAGTTGATTGACGGCAGATACATGGCGACAGCATTAGCGCCTGCCTGTACGGTTTCAAATGTAAACATCTTTTTGAGAATTAGAGTTGCCGATGTCATCGTTTCAGCTCTAAAGAGAACCCATCCGACGAGCACAACGTGAAAAGTGAGAAACATGCTGAAGCACTTTCCGGCAGACGAGTCGATCGTGTGAGCCAGCCATGAGACTTGTTTTTTGACGCCTTGAAATTCTCGGTGCAAGATCAGCATCACACCGTGGTAAATTCCCCAGACAAAGAAATGCGTTGCGGCACCGTGCCAGAGACCACCCAGGGTCATGGTTAATAGCAAGTTGCGCGCGGTAAAAAAGTTTGATCCGCGAGAACCACCGAGCGGAATGAACAGGTAATCGCGCAGCCATGTAGACAGCGAGATGTGCCAGCGGTGCCAGAAGTCAGAGATGTTGCTGGCTAGATAAGGCAAGTTGAAGTTGATCGGTACCTTGTAGCCGAATAAATTTGCGCTACCACGGGCGATATCAGTGTAGCCCGAGAAATCGAAGTAGATTTGGAAGGCGAATGCGTAAGCAAACACCCACAAATCGAGTCCCGAAAACTGCTCAGGATGAGCGAATCCACCCTGCACGAAGAAGGTAAGATTGTCTGCGATTAATACCTTTTTGAACAACCCCAGGAGGATTAGTGGAACGCCTTTATCAAAGTGATCGATTGAGAATTTTGCCGGGTTTAAAAACTGAGGTACGAAATCTTGGTAGCGTTTGATCGGTCCGGCGATTTGCGTGGGGAAGAAGCTGGCAAATAGCGCGAACGATGGGAATGATTTAACCGGTTCAGAACCTCGGTAAACATCGACGGTGTAATGAATGAACTCGAAAACGAAAAATGATATTGCCAGTGGTAAAACAATATCGAATGGAATGTGCGGCACGTCGCAGAGCGGCTTGAGAAGAGTGCGAGCAACATCATCCAGGAAGTACGCGTATTTGAAGTAAATCAAGGTTGACAGATTTAGAACTGTTGCTGCCACCAGCCAGTGCTTCTTTTTTGTTTCCGATTTGTTGATCGCCAGTCCGAAGAAATAGTTGACGACGGTGAGTCCGAAAATCAAAAAGATGAATACCGGCCGCCAGCTCATATAGAAGAGGTAGCTGGCTGCTAGGAGTATTGGAACTCTGACTTTCTGGGGACTGAGCCAGTAGAGGACTACAACAATCGGCAGAAACAGAGCATATTGGAGAGAATTGAAAAGCATCTAATCGAATGCCATCCCTCAGATTTACGTTGTCATATGATAACCAGCTCAGCGCCTGAAGTCCTTAAGCTATGCACATCACCGGCAACAGAAGTTTGGAGTCGAGCACCGATGGTAATCACAAAAATAAGCTCGACCTTTGCAGGTCGGGCTTATTTCGTATTTCCAAGATAGAGGGAGGAGTGTGGAAAAATTTCTCTTAGAGGGATCAATATCCTGCCAGCAGTGGTGTAACAGCCATTTCTTTCCATTTTTCGGCTAGCGCTTTTCGCATGGTGTCGGCGCAGGTAAGGATTTGGGGTAGGCCAATGGCTTCACCGTCGATTCGTAATATGGGTTCATGCTGGAGTTTGTTTTCCTGCACTAGTTCTACTGGAAGTGGGAGTTGCTCTTCAGCAATCACCATCTCTAGTTTCTTCAATATTTTCTCGTAACTGCCGCATCCTGGAGCGTAGATTAGTTCTACCCGCATATGTGAACCTCCTCGGTCGCGTTAACAAACGCGACTGCAACGACTTTCCTAAAAAACACAGAGTTGCCTACAGACGCTCTGGGGAGGAGGTCCGTAAAAGATAAAGGGAATATGAAGATACCACTTCACATAACTATAAACGCAATTTGAAATAGGGCAATAGCAAAAGTTTGGCTGTTGCCTTAATCCCTGTTAATTAGTTCTGAAACACAGGCCGAATGGAACTTCTCATCGTCGTCTTCGTCGAATTAAATCCGAGGGCTCGATGATTATTTAAGCGACTCTCATATTTGCCGGTGGTGTTCTTCTTGAACAGATTCATTCAAACGCAGTCATACAGAGCGTCTCGCGCCCTTCCAAAATTCCTGATGACGGTTCTGGTTTTCTTTATAGGTTTGAACTCTCCTGCATTTTCTTTTGGAAGGAAGCAGCCAAAACCGCAAGGAGAGCCGGCTATAACAGTTGAACGAAAGGTCGGAAACAGTCTTGGGGCAACTGAATCAGGTCCATCGCAATCAATCTCATCCCCGATTTCATCTATTAGTGACTCGAATTCGTCGCCGCAAAAGCCTTCTTTGGATGCCACTAGTCGGGTGCATGCAAACGCTAACGAACTCACTGTGGCTGATTTTCAAGCGCTCGCTTCCTCTCGTGAACTGCCTAACCTGCGACTGGTTTCCGGTCGCATCTTGCGTGGAGGACAGCCTTCTCAGGCGGGACTGGATTTGCTCAAAGGAGCTGGTGTGAAGACGATTATCAATCTGCGTAATGAAACTGTTGAGATTGAGCGTGAGCGCCAGTTTGTTGAAGCGCTGGGATTAAAGTTCATCAGCATTCCTATGTATCCGTTCGAATATTCGACACTAAGCCAGTTTCAAAAGTTCTTGAACGCAGTCGCGGTGGTCGAAAGCGGACCGGTTTACGTACACTGCCAATTCGGCCGGGATCGGACAGGCACCATGATTGGTGCCTATCGAATCATGATGGAGAATTGGACCTTTGATAATGCCTTTAAGGAGATGATGGCATGCGGCTATCGGCCTGGCTTAACACAAATGACTCGTGGTCTGCATGACCTGGCTGTGAAAAGAGGAGACAAGTCTCCGTTGCCATCTCCAAGTTTCGTTGTCTCGGATTTGAAAAGTCGTTTTCTGAAACAGAGAGCGAGTGCTCCCAAGCGGGACGCACTCGAGTCTCTGCGAGACGCTGATGGTTTGGTTCCATATCAGCGTTAATCGTTGTATCAAGGTTTCAATCGATTGATGTCGCGCGGAAATAGTGCGGTTTGTTTCACACTAGGTAGTCCAAGCAATTGTTTCGTAATGCGTTCCAGACCGATTGCCAGACCACCATGTGGTGGCATTCCGAATCGGAAGCACTGCAAGTATTCGGCGAAATCATCAGGATTGTATTCGCGACCGGCGATTGATGCGCGTAATTGTTCGTACTCGTGAATTCGCTGACCGCCGGTCGTCACTTCCAAACCGCGAAACAGCAAGTCGAATCCGCGACTGAGAGGTTCCACCTTCCCGCCGGAAAGTGATTCTGGCAGCGGCATCGTGTAAAACGGACGGGCGGCCAACGGATAATACTTGATGTATAAAAACTCGCTGCCGTGCTCTTTTCGGAAGTGTTCGCAAAGCAATCTTTCGCCTTCCGGGTCAAGGTCGTTCTGCGCTTCTTGCTGCCATCCTAATTTAGTCGACAATAAATCCAGGGCTTCAGTCAGGGTGATTTGCGGAATCGTTTCAATGATTGGAACCTCCGCACCATACAAGGCAAGCTCCTCTGCGCAAGTTTCTCGAACGTGATCGAGCACGTAGCGAAGCAATTTTGTTTGCATCAATATGATGTCTTGTTCTGATTCGATGAATCCCATCTCGAAGTCGAGACTGATATATTCGTTCAAATGGCGTGAAGTGTCATGCTCCTCAGCCCTGTAAACAGGCGCGACTTCGAAGACTCTCTCGAATACTCCGACCATGATCTGTTTGTAAAATTGAGGGCTCTGGGCGAGGTACGCGGTAGTTCCGAAATAATCGAGCTTGAACAGCTGAGCACCACCTTCGGTGCCAGTTGCAACAATTTTCGGCGAGTGAATTTCGACAAAATTTTCCCTCGTCAAAAACTCTCGAAAGGCTCGTGTAATCGCCGCCTCGATTTTAAAGATCGCTTTTACTTTCGGACTCCGCAACGTAATCGGTCTATAGTCAAGGAGGGTCGTCAGAGCTAATCCATCCATCTTTGTGTCTTTGGATAATTCGATTGGTGGTGTTTCGCGTACC
>CAZRMH010000285.1:3722-10870 GCA_964600935.1 uncultured Candidatus Obscuribacterales bacterium | reverse complement strand
TTTTTCATCGCGCACCGCTTGCGATGGCATCTCTTCACGTGCCACCACTTCAGCGAGGTGGTAGCGTTTCAACATTTCCAGATAACCGCACATAGAATGACTGAGGTCGAATAAAACAAACAGGAGGAAAGCCGCTCCCAGAGCCTGAATGTAGTCTTCCCCTTTGACAAGTTTCGCCGCCAGTTTTTTCTCCAGACGTTTTCCTAAAACTACATCCGGCCGAATCGATTGAACGAGTTCGACAAATTGCTTTTGATCGGACGACGAAATCACACCAAACGGAGCTTTGAAAACCTCATCAGCATCAATGGTTTCCCTGCCATCAAGTTTTAAAGACCCGGTCATAGCGCGCGATCTAAAAACTAAATTGCCCCAAATCGTCAAATGCAACTCATCGACGTAACGGAGTTTCAAATTCCGCAGGCCAAGCCGAACTGACGTTTCCTGAGCATCACCGGTTTCCGTCACTGCCAACCAGTCAAGATAAATCGCCGGCGGTTTGCCTCTCAAAAATATGTAGTAGAGATGAGCCGCTCGGTCCGTTTGCAAATATAACAAAAAAATATGAGACGCTAGCAGAATCGCTACAATCAGCGGCAATCCGAGCCACGAGATGTCGTAATTAAACCAAAAATCAGAGCTGAAAAAGTTGATAAATGCAAACGCAAACAACGGGTAGGACATCTTCACGAGCGAATAGCCGCGATGCGCCAGAGTAGTCTTAATTTGTCGCGTCGTCATTTTTGTACGACTCTGGTAAGTGAATTCAGCCGGCCGAAAAACGGCGACCCGGAAGTCCATTGTAGTACTAGTATAGTTAGACGTAAGAAACGGGCATAGATCGTTTAGGACCTAAATTAGAAAGTCAGTTTAGGCAGGCTGAGATTCCAGGCATTTGATATCGGTCACCCAAAACGCGGAAACAAGGTAACTCTAAATGGCGCTGATTAAACGAGAGATTGGCGAGTTGTTGGTCGATCATGGGTTGATAACCCATGAGGAGCTAAAACTGGTCCAGCAGGAGCGCTTGAAGACGGGCGAACCGATTTCGCTGATTCTTTCGCGACTTGGACTAGCCAACGAGAAGCATCTGAAAAACGCCCTGGAACTGCAGTTCGGCGTTAATTACGTTTCGCTGACCAAAGTTTCGCCAACCGGAAATTGCCTGGAGCTGCTGCCGGAGAAAGTGATGCGGCAACATCAGGTAGTGCCGATCACGAAAGAAGAGAACAAGCTCACGATTGCAATGGTTAATCCAAACAATCTGCTGGCTCTCGATGACATCAAGTATCGGCTGAAAGGCATCACCGTTCAGCCAGTCGTTTGCACCGAAGACGACTTCCAGCATTTTATGGAGACCGTCTACGCCAAACGCCAGGAAGAGCTCACCGAAGAGATGGTCGAGCATCAAGACGAGACGTTTATTGAATCTGAAGTCGACCTCTCCGACATCACCATGATCGAAGATGCTCACGACGAAGTCAACGATTTGGACTTAGCAAGACAGGCTCAGGATGCCCCGATTGTGCAACTAGCCAATCAAGTCTTAGCCAAGGCGATTAAGCGACAATGCTCCGACGTGCACATCGAGCCGCAAGACAAAGCAGTCACCGTGCGCTACCGTCTTGACGGCGTGCTCTATGTCGATCGCACTCTTCCGAAAGCCATCCAGGCAGCGCTTGTATCGAGATACAAAATCATGAGCGATCTGGACATCGCCGAAAGACGTCTCCCGCAAGACGGAAGAATTCGCGTTCGCTTCTCTGGAAAAGATGTTGATTTCCGGGTTTCCACCATTCCAACTAAACATGGCGAGAAGGTGGTAATGAGACAATTAGACAAGTCGCAGACCAACCTCGGTCTCGAAAGTCTGGTCTCAGAGCCGGATGCACGAGCCTTGATTCGCGACATGATTCAAAAACCATACGGAATTATTTTCGTAACTGGTCCAACCGGTTCCGGTAAAACGACCACTCTTTACTCGGCACTGGCTGAGCGAAACACATCCGAAATCAACATCTGCACGGCAGAAGACCCGATAGAGTACGAGATGGCAGGCATCACCCAGGTGCAAGTCTTGCGAGAAAAAGGTCTGGATTTCGCAAAAATTCTTCGCCACTTCTTACGTCAGGATCCAGACATCGTACTGGTTGGAGAAACTCGGGACAGAGAAACCGCCAAAATCGCAGTCGAAGCAGCGCTCACCGGTCACCTTGTATTCACCACACTTCACACCAACGATGCACCAGGGGCGATGTCACGACTGGCAGAGATGGAAGTCGATCCGTATCTGGTGGCATCGGCAACGATCGGAGTGGTAGCACAACGATTAGTTCGAAAAATTTGCGAAGATTGTGCCGTCGAATACACGCCAGATGTAAGCTCATTGCGCTATTTAGGTTTACTCGACAAAACTCAGGAACGACTGGCGGAGTCAACAATTCAATATTACAAACTGCGGTGCGACGTCATGGGCATGCCGATTTTCAGACGTGGAACCGGTTGCGACTCTTGCAACCATACTGGATATAAAAATCGGATTGGCGTCTTCGAAGTGATGCGCATGAATGATGAAATCCGAGACCTGGTCTGTAAAGGTTCCAACACTGCCATGGTCAGATTAGCCGCCAAACAGTCAGGCATGATCCCCCTGAAAGATTACAGCATTAGACTGGTTGGACAGGGACACACGACTACTGACGAGGTCGTACGCGTAACTCTGGCAGACACATCCGATGACAAACTCTGCACGAAATGCCGCAATCCGATCAGCGAAGACTTTATCAAATGCCCCTTCTGTCAACATGATTTGAAGACCTCCTGCCGCAGATGCGGCACTCTCCAACAGGAAGACTGGGCCAGCTGTCCGAAGTGCGGAGTGAACAAATTCGAAGAAGCGTTCGAAACATGCTGTCAATTCTGCTCGGCAGAGATCGTCGGAGATTGGCACAGCTGCCCCTACTGCCTGCACGCGAAAAGTTATAGCGGTCCCGACAGCCATGCCCACATGGGACCGGCCCCAGCCGAACATACGCAGACACAAACACGTTCTCACGAACATTCGCATCAAAAATCAGGAAAGAAAAAGTGAGCCATCGAAAGGAGATGACGCATGAATATTGAGTTGCAAGAACTGATGCAGCTCGTTCTCGATCGAGCCGCCTCAGATCTGCATCTGAAGGCCGGGCAACCGCCCATCATCCGCGTTTCCGGCACCCTGGAACGAACGCGTTTGCCAGAGTTGTCGAAAGAAGACGTAGAAGATTTAATCTTTTCGATCATCACTGAGGAGCAAAAAGAAAAGCTTCTCAACATCTACGAACTCGATTTCAGCTTCGGTGTCGAAGGACTGGGTCGCTTCCGAGCCAACATCTATCGCGAACGAGGCGCTCTGGCTGCGGCATTCCGCATTGTATCGACTACCATTCCGAGTTTGCAAGAACTCGGTCTACCCGAGATGTGTCAGGGATTAACTGAAAAACCACGCGGTTTGATTCTGGTTACCGGACCAACCGGTTCAGGCAAATCGACAACGCTGGCATCGATGATCGATCATATCAACGACACAAGGGCAGTTCACATTCTCACGATCGAAGATCCAATCGAATATCTGCACCATGACAAAATGTCGGTAATTTCTCAAAGAGAGTTAGGCAGCGACACCCGAAGTTTCGGCAATGCGCTCAGAGCGGCATTACGTGAAGATCCCGATGTCATCCTGGTTGGCGAAATGCGCGACCTCGATACTATTCACCTGGCTTTGACCGCGGCTGAGACTGGACACCTGGTACTGAGTACGGTGCATACCAGCTCTGCGGCGCAAACTGTCGACAGAATTATCGACGCCTTTCCTCACGATCAACAACAGCAAATTCGAATAATGCTGTCCAGCAGTCTTGTCTCGATCGTTTCGCAAACCCTTATTCCGAGACAAGAAGAATTGGCTGGTGGCAGCCCGATCACGAAAGGTCGAATCCTGGCTGCAGAAGTTTTAGTCAACACGTCGGCAATCGCCAACCTGATCAGGGAAGCGAAAAACTCTCAGCTCTATGCCACCATGCAAATGGGTTCCAAGCAAGGCATGCAGACTCTGGAACAATCGCTGGCGACACTGGCCAAAGCCGGTATTATCACCGTCGATGATGCCTATGCCAAAACAACACGCGCTGATGATCTAAAAATTCTTCTCAGTCCGGAACGAAAAGAGTCGCAATCATCGCAGCCGGAACCGACTCCTGAACGGCGTTCAATGTTCGGCAGACTCTCTTGAAGATCAGTAAACAATAAGATGTAGCAGCGAGCCAAAGAAAAGACAAAATCACATGGAATACATCTACACTGTTCGAGACGGTCAAGGCAATGTGCGTGAAGCGATTGCCCAGGCCGACTCGCCCGCCATACTGCGAACACGTCTTTCAGCACGCGGCCTCGATGTTCTGGAAATTAAAGAACGCGGTGGCATGAGCACGCAAGAACTGATTGCCAAAGCAAATGACATACTTCTGCGATTCGAACGTGTCACGCTCAAAGATATGGTCGTTTTCTCCAGACAGTTTTCCGCGATGGTGTCATCCGGCGTCGCCATGTTGAGAACACTATCGATTATTGTCGAGCAGTGTCCCAACAAAAGATTGAAACTTGCACTAGACGACATCCGCAGATCCGTCGAGTCCGGCTTATCTCTTTCGGACGCGATGGCCAGACAGCCTTCGATATTCGATAAACTCTACATTGCAATCGTCAAAGCCGGCGAAACGGGTGGTATTCTTGCCGACGTTCTAAAACGGCTGGCAGACTATCTCGAATATCGCGAAAAGTTGAATCAAAAAGTACGAGCGGCGATGGTCTATCCATCAGTTGTTCTATTGATAGCTGTTGGTGTTTTCTGGGCCATGCTCACATTTGTTCTGCCGGTATTCGAAGGATTGTTTAAAAATATCGGCGGAGAACTTCCACTCTACACACAATTTCTGATCGCTCTTTCCGAAGCGGTCCGTTCAATCTACATGGTGTTCTTCCTGGCATTATGCGGATTGGCATTCTACTTTCTGCGCAAGTATTATCGAACGCAATCCGGTCGACTCTACATTGATGGGTTGCAATTGACTTTGCCGCTCTTTGGCGATCTGATCAAAAAAGTAGCAATCGCTCGATTCACAAGGACTTTCGGTACATTGATTCGAGCCGGCGTACCGATGCTCAACGCACTCGATGTAGTTAAAGACACCGCTGGTAATGCCGTGGTGGCAAAAGGCATCGATCAGATATACGACGAAGTTCGCTCAGGCGGTACGATTTCAAAGCCGATGAGCAGAAACAATATCTTTCCACCAATGGTCACTCAAATGATCGCAGTCGGCGAGGAAACCGGAAGACTGGACGATATGCTCTCTAAGGTCGCGGATTTCTACGATCTCGAAGTTGAAAATTCGGTGGAACAACTGACGTCACTTCTCGAACCACTGATGGTCGTCGGCATAGGCGGCGTCGTCGGTTCGGTGGTTGTCGGCATGTATTTGCCCATCTTTACTGTTATCAATCAGCTGCATTAACGTGCGATTAAAAAACGGTTTCATCCCCACCAAGAGCTGAATCATCGGCAATGCAGTTTAAAGCGCCAGCAAAGCTTGCTTAGAGCCTCACCAGGCGGTTGGCCAAACGGCTTCGATAAAACACCGAGGTCCTCATGATTTCTTCTCGACCAGCTTAGTTAGAGCGTCGATCTTATTGTTTAACTGTCTGACTGAATGCCAGAGAAAAGCAATGGCAATCCACAGCACCAAGACTACCGAGGCTGCAGCTGCGCCCAGAGCGGCGACGTTGCCCTGGAATCCTTGATAGACGAGAGCGCCAGCCAGAGCGATGGCGGTGAAACCGAGACCGAGAAGGTAGGCTGATTTCAGGGGACGAATGGGTTTCTCTTTTGCCAGATTGAATAAACCGGTCTTTGTCAGTTCGCCAGGATCAGGGAGTCCATCCATTTTGTAACCCCACTATGCAGGTGAGGTCTATATGCCCATTCACTGAAGGTTTCCTTTCAAAACCGAAGACGACGAACTGGTTTTCACCAAAACTTCCAAATAGAACGATTAACACAATTAGCGATTTTCAATAAACAGGATGGCGACCTCGAATTCGCGAGTTTTTTGGAAGAAGAAATGTCAAAAGAGTTTGCGGTAAGTAAATAAATGTCAGCAAGTGGTGGAAGAAAGTCTATAAGAAGGCAGAATTGTCATGGTTTCATTGGACGAAGGATTCGAATCCTTCTGGGAGCATTTGCATGCGAGTACTGGTACTGGGCGGAACAGGTTACATCGGCAGCCATGTCGTTAAACAAATGGCAGAGAAAGGGCATGAGGTCACGATCATCCATCGAGGACGTTCGCGCATCGACCTGCCGGAAGGCGTCAGTGGGCTGATTTTTGACAGACGCGATTTGACCGCGCACGTTCCACAATTGCGAAAACTAGCTCCAGACGTAGTTATCGACATGATTCCACGTACGGCGCAAGAATCGTGGAGTGTCGCCAAGGCTATCACAGGCGTCGCTTCGCGCCTTATTGTCGTAAGCAGCATTGATGTCTATCGCGCTTACAATCGCCTGCGCAAGAAGGAGCCGGGCGCTCCTGATGCCACTCCACTGAAAGAAGACGCTCCACTTCGCGAGCAGCTCTATCCGTACCGTGGTGTCGCTGTTGACGCTCTCCATACCGCGTACGAGTACGAGAAGATTCTTGTGGAACGACTGACTCAGAGTGAAGTCGACCTGCAATCGACGATTTTGCGACTGCCTGTGGTCTATGGCCCCAACGACCCGCAAGTCCGCTTATTCGACTATCTGCGACGCATGGACGACGGTCGCCAGACCATCCTGCTGGGCAAACAGCAGTCGAAATGGCAACTGACGCGCGGTTATGTAGCCGATGTGGCGACAGCGGTAGTGCTCGCCGGAGAAGACCAGTCCAGTGGCAATTATGTGTACAACATCGGCGAACAAGATGCCCTTTCGGAAATCGAATGGGTGAAACAGGTAGGCAACGCCGCCGGCTGGGCTGGTGAAGTTGTCACCATCGAAGACGAAGCGCTGCCCACACACTTGAGCCAGGACTATGATTGGCGCCAACATCTCACCATCGATAGCGATGCCT
>CAZRMH010000285.1:0-3712 GCA_964600935.1 uncultured Candidatus Obscuribacterales bacterium | reverse complement strand
CGGGCGCGTTTCGATTGGAAAGAGGTGATGCCACGGGACAGGGCTCTGGCGCTTACCGTCGCCTGGCAACGTGAAAATCCGCCAGCCACTGTCGACCTCGACAAGTTCGACTATGAAGCCGAGGACGAAGTACTGCAATCCAAACTGAAATTAGCCAGTGCGAAAGGTTGATCCACAGAACCGCTTGAGATGAAAGATTCGACGAACTGACGGGCTGATAGATAAAAACTTCAGTTTCTCGGCAAATTGTTGATATAAACCTGAAAGGCTTGTCACAGATAGCGTTAGAGAGCTTTCAAAGCTGTAGAATGTCGGTCGCTTTATGGCGTCCGTATATCTTTTGCCACTAGTTTTTACATAATTTGTTTGATAATCTGCGTTAAGGTCATACAATAATGATCGTCAGGTTATTTACCTTCGTTGGAAAAGTGGGAATAAGGGTTTGCACGCAAAAAGAGCAGTTCCGGGTCCAGGACCGTCTTCCAGTCCCCGAGCAGACGCATCAAAGGCGCAAGATCAAATTCATGAGTGGTTGGCGAGTTATTCAGAAACTCGAAGTCCATCACTCCGAGACTCCATTATCCAGGCGGCTCTGCCCTTGGTGAAAAGAATCGCCTACGGCTTAGCCCGGCGTTCTACTGACCCAGTCGAGGATTTGATTCAGGTTGGTTCAATTGGTCTTATCAAAGCTGTCGATCAGTTTAAACCTGACGCCGGCGCCAAGTTTCAAACATATGCCACGCACTTGATTACAGGTGAAATTCGGCACTATCTGAGAGACAAAACCGCGATGATTCGCGCTCCGAGAGAACTTCAAGAGCTCTCGTTCCGCATCAATCGTCTCGTCCAAAATCTCACCGCCCGCCTCGGGCGCGAGCCCACGGACATGGAAATCGCAGTTGAGCTGCAAATTCCAGTGTCGCGTGTCAACGAAGCTTATGAAGTCGATCGCAGACGTACGCTGATTTCGCTAGACCAGGCATTATCCAATGATGCTGGTTCTGAGCAATCGCTGATCGATACTCTGGTTGATGGCAGATACCACAACAATCAACTCGCCAAAGAAGATCGCTTCATGCTCTCTGAAGCAATCAAACAGTTGCGCGATGGTCTGAGAGAAGTGGTTCAATTGACATTCTACGAAGATCTGAGCCAGACAGAAGTGGCACGGCGTCTTGGTATATCTCAAATGCAGGTCTCCCGCAGATTGAGAGCAGCAACCGCAGAACTCCATAAGATCATCACGCAAAGCCGCAAGGCAGCTGAAAAAAACAACCAAAAATAGCGGAGTCGGCGGCGACGCCGAGAAGCGAATCTAACAGTCTTCGAACGGTGCCGATTCCGATTGGAACAAGCACAACAGCCGAAGGAGAAGATTGACGTGACTGGCGTTAACGTGATCGAAGCACGCGGACTCAAGAAAGACCGGGTCTCGAGCTTCCTTCTCAAGCGCAGTCCGATTCTTGACGATCTCTCGCTGACTGTTCGTGAGGGCGAAACCTATGGTCTTCTCGGTCCCAATGGTGCCGGGAAAACAACAACGGTCAAAATTCTAGTCGGGCTGCTGAAGCCCGATAGCGGTCAGGCACTGGTTCTCGGCGAGAAGGCCGGTGAAGCGCAGGCGTTAAAACAGATCGGTTTTCTCCCTGAGAATCCCTATTTCTACTCGCACCTCACCGGTTCTGAATTTCTCGAATTCATCGGTCAACTGTTCGCGCTCCCGAACAGCGAATTAAAAAGTCGAATGAAAGAACTGCTGGAACTGGTCGGTATGACTGCCGACGCAGATCAACCAATGCGCAAATACTCAAAAGGCATGTTGCAGCGTTTAGGCATCGCCCAATCGCTGATCAATAATCCCAAAGTAATCTTCTGGGATGAGCCTATGTCGGGACTCGACCCGATCGGTAGACGCGATGTCAGAAAAATTCTCGACCGACTGAAGTCAGAAGGCAAAACCATTTTCTTCAATTCACATCTTCTGCCGGACGTCAGTGACGTCTGCGATCGTGTCGGGGTGCTCGTCAAAGGAAAACTCGTAGCCGAGGATTCGATCAAAGATATCGAACACGGCGGAGGCTACAGAGATTTAGAAGAGTATTTTCTGGCCAAGGTTGGTGGATAAACGAATGGTATCATCCGTCATCAATCCAGTCTTAGCCATAGCCCTGAACACGTTTCGAGAAACTGTTCGCGATCGAGTGTTATACGCCTTCTTCGTATTTGCATGTTCGATTACAGTACTTGGAATTTTGTTAGGTTCACTCTCCGTCGGACAAGATATTCGCATCATTGAAGATCTCGGATTAACTGTGATCGCGATCATCGGCGGCATCATTTCAGTCTTTGCTGGCACGAACCTGGTCTATAAAGAACTGGAGAGAAGAACGATCTATGTGATTTTTACAAAACCAGTTTCAAGCTGGCAGTTCATCACTGGAAAATATTTTGGGCTGGTCGGATGTATCTTTGTGGTCGTACTGGCCATGGGCATCTTCTTATTGGGGCTGATTTGGATGGTCGACCCGACGCACCATATGCAGTTGCACATCGGATCGATCTGCGCATCCCTAGGTTTAGTTTTTCTCGAATTACTTTTTGTTCTAGCTCTAGCGACTTTTTTCTCGACTTTCTCGACGCCCATCATGAGCGTGATCTTCACCGTCTCACTCTGGTTTATCGGTCATCTCGGCGGCTCACTGCTCGATCTCAGCCGCATGTCCTCGAATCCGGCAGCCCAACAGCTTCTCAACGCACTGTACTGGTGCCTGCCCGATCTTGCTCAATTGACGCGCGTCCGGTCCGTGCTAATGTACGGAAAGGAGCCCTCGCAAGAGATTATCTTTTTCATGCTGGCGTACGTATTCGCGTTCATTTTCTTTCTGCTGGGACTGGCGTCCCTGGTCAATGAAAGGCGGGAATTCCCTTAATGGAATCCTTGATGTATATCCCCTATTTGACCACCGATTTTCTATCGCCTTATGACGGCGGTAACGTCTGGATTCGGGGCAGTTTAGCCTTCATCCTGGGCAGCTGCATCGGCAGCTTTTTAAACGTGGTCGCTCTGCGGTCGCTGCTACAAGAGTCCTGGTGGCGTCGGAGATCGCATTGCATGAAGTGCGATAAAACTCTCGGACCGCTCGACATGATTCCGATAATTTCATACTTCCTATTAAACGGAAAGTGCCGTCATTGTCAGGAAAAAATTTCCTGGCAGTATCCTGTTGTTGAACTTTTCACCGGATTGATATTCGCCGCGGTGCTGCTCAAATACGGTTACACCTTCGACGGTATAGCCATGTGCGTGTTCGCAGCGACGCTCATAACCGTAACAGTCACTGATTTTCGAGAACATCTCATTCCGCATGAAATTACTTACCCATCGATCTTATTAGGTCTTGGATATTTTTGGATTAAACACGGAAGCCCCGCTGATGCACTGATCGGCGCCGGCGTGAGTTACATACTTTTTGATTTTATCGATTTCTACGGACAGGTTTTCGTCAGACACGTAAAGAGCGATGACGTAGAACCATCATCTGGAGCCACGCCGTTCCTCACCGATGAATACTATGACTATAAAGACGAAATCTACGATCCTGATGATGACACTGTCATGGGTGGTGGCGATGCGGTACTATCGGCGGTTATCGCTAGCTGGATTGGCTGGCAATCGATGACGATGGCGCTGGTTATTGCATTCCTGGTCGGC
>CAZRMH010000284.1:0-10899 GCA_964600935.1 uncultured Candidatus Obscuribacterales bacterium | reverse complement strand
ATGGTCACACCGGTCTCGTTACCGCTTTTCTCATGCTCGCTGGGTTCATTGGCTTCTACGCCTCCGACATCTTGCTGCGCAGTCGTGTCGCCGTAAATGGGGAGAAGCCAGAAGGCTATCTCGCTGCTTTTGGTGATGGCATCGAGAACTTCCTCGATGGGATCGTGATTGGTACAGCCTTCATGCTCGGTGTTCCTGCCGGCATCGCGGCGACTATCGCCATCTTCATCCACGAAATTCCTCTCGAGCTTGGCGATTACGCAGTCATGCGTCACGCCGGGTTCTCGATGCGCAAAGCGCTGCTCACCAACATGCTGAGCGCCATGCTCAGCCTGATTGGTATCGGCGTGGCTTTCGCCATCGGCAGCGTGGTCGCCTCTTTCGTCTTCTTCGGAACGGCGATTGCCGCTGGCGCTCTGCTCTACATCGCTGCCTGCATCCTGATTCCGCATGTGCGGAAGAGCAGCGAAAACGGTGGTGGTTTTCAATACTTCCTGGTTTCGTTGTTCGGGCTGGCGCTCATGGCTGCCATCCTGCTCTTCGAATAGGCAGTGTGCACTAAATCTTTGTCAATCCGGCACCGTAAATGGTGCCGGACAAGAACTGGAGACTTATAGCTATGAAAGAATGGCTCAAAAATTCCTGGTATGTCGTTGCCCGTGCTTGCGAATTGACCGTCGAGACACAGCCTCTGAAGAAGAAGTTGCTGGGGCAAAACCTCGCGCTCTTCATCGATGGCGCCGGCAAGGTTTCCGCTGTCAACGATGTCTGTCCCCACATGGGCGCATCGCTCTCGCTCGGCTGCGTGAAGAACGGCAACCTGGTTTGCCCGTATCATCACTTCGGCTTCGGTTCCGACGGCAAGTGTGCCGAGGTGCCTTCGATCGTTTCGCCTGGCAAAATCCCGGCGACGCTGATGGTCGACTCCTACCCGATTGTCGAGAAGTATGGTCTGCTCTGGGTGTTCATGGGCGACATGCCTGAGGACAAGCGACCGCCGATCGTCGAAGTTCCGGAATTCGACAAGCCCGAGTTCCGCAGTTTGTATCATGATCTGACCTGGCGCGGTTCGGTGCGGCCGATGCTGGAGAACCTGATCGACTTCACGCACTTTTCGTACCTGCATGCCGGCACCTTCGGCAACGGCGACCATCCCTTCCGCGACAACTACAAGGTCAAGCGCGGCGAGTACGAGGTCAGTTGCACGGTCAAGGTCAAGCTCAACCCGGACAACTGGTTCTTCCCACCGGTTCCCGAGCTGGGCGAGAATCCGGACGTCACCGTCTACTGTCGGTATCACGTTCCGACGCTCGTGGTCAACGATTTCACGATCGGTAAGTACACGGACGTTACTCTGTTCACGTTCACTCCGATAGATGACGACGAGGTGCTCATCCGCATGTTCGGCTGCCGCAACTTCGATCAGAATGAGGTTGCAGATACCAAGTTGAAAAACCTGGGCGAACGCATTCTCGATGAAGACCGGCTCGTGATCGAGTCCTGCGTTCCGGAGGTTCTGCCTCGGGCGGTCGGTGTTCCGGTCGACCGTTATCTTCTGGCAGCGCGCAGTCTCTACGACAAATGGCTCGGCGCCGGCAACAGCGTCGAAGAGCACGTCTACGAGACCAATCGTGGCACCAGCCTGACGATTCTGCCGTCACCCGTCCGCGCAGCCAATGAGACCTTCGGTCGAAGTTGGAAGCGGCGAGAGGCGCAGGAGAAGTCGCGGAAGAAGAGAGATGGTTGATCCGTCTGATTGACTATCTGCAATTCGGGCGCAGTTAGCCGATATCTCGGGCAGGAACGAGGTCGCATTTTGCGATCGACGTTCCTGTCCTTGATACCAATGGCGGTGCATACTAAGCTGAATAGTATAAAGTTTGCGCGGGTGCGCGGGTACGCAAAAGCGGGTCGTCGAGGGTAAGATGTGAGATAATCCTCGTTCCAACGTACTAAGAGCGCGTCCGGTTTTGTAGTAAATGTTTGATAAAACCCAGTTGTTGCGATGGCAGATCAGCCTCGTTCTATCATTAATGTTGGTGCATTCTTTATCCGGCTGCATCATGTTTTCGAGTAGCAATGATGCGGTTCGTTCAATCATTAAGGATGCTCAAAATGCTGATGGTAAAGGCGATTTCGAAGGTGCCCAGGCTAAGCTGTCTAGGTTGAAGCAATTACCTGAATCGCTGGCAGGCTCACCAGAAGAGAAGCGCAAGATTTTAGTCGATATCATCAAGCTCTACGCAGGCTTGGCTCGCCGTCATCAAGAAAACGGTGATTTTGTCACTGCAAAAAAGATGTTACAGCGCGCGATCGAAATCGAGTGTATCGATAAAGATTGGCTCCATGACGGTGGTCCCGCCACCGATGACTATAATCGTTTGATGGGAGTTCAATCGAAAGAAAAACATTCTCAGGTAGAAAAGAAAGTCGGAACGCTACAGAAAGTCAGTGAAGAAATCGCGCGTTTGCTGGAGGAAGCGACAGCGCTGGAGCGCGAAGAACAATTTGAACAGGCGATTGAAAAAATCAAGGAAGCGGAAAAGCTAGCACTGCCGAATTCGACTGACAAAGCGATAGTGCTTGTCTCTATGGCTAATGCTTTAAGTCGCGTCAATCGGCAGAAAGATGCAGTTCTCATGTTCAAAGAAGCTATTCAAATTTACGAAGAAAAGCCGCCTTATCCTGGCAAAATGTTCGAAGCCCTTACCGGGTTGGCAATCTCTCTCGACGCCCTGAATCGAGATGAAGAAGCGCGTACGGTCTATGTTCGAGCAGTCGCGTTCGGCGATCAACATGCCAATGAAATTATCAATCACGTTTATGTAATCGGGCGCGCTGTGCTCAATTTGGTCAAACTGGGCAAATATTCCGAGGCTGATGGGTTAGAGGAACGCTTCATGAATTCAGCCAAACCTGCTCGAATCGACTGGTCTAGTACCTTTTGGCATTATCGGGAAGTGGGTGATGTTTATCTCGATGCGCGTGAATTTAGACGAGCGAAACTTAGCTTCCAGCGCGCTTTGAAGGTCGTCTCGGCGAACGTCTGTCCGGCTAATTTTAGAGTCAATGTCGGACTTTGTCATTTGCGTGTGGGAAGCTGCGAGGTGGGTCTGGGCGAACTGGCTGAAGCTACAGCCAGTGGAGCCGCGGCATTGCCGTTTTTTACCTCCGCTGAAAAACTTGGTGTTGCTGGACTTTATAACACCATCGCTGGTGCTTATGTTGCTAAAGGAGAACCACAAAAGGCAGTGGTTTTGAATGAAAAGGCGCTGAAACTCTGCGAAGCCACTGTTGGACGATTAGGTTTGCCAACGCTTTCAACGATTATTCAGTACTCGGATAGTTCGCACGCTGCCGGCGATTTGGCAAAGTCGAGATGGTTGTTGAAAGAGGCGATGCTGAGGTCGAAATCGATCGCCGATTGCAACGAAAAAAGGGATTATGTGAAGGGGGCGCAGATGCGTATCAGAAAATTTGGCTTCAGGTAAGGGTGGGCGGATTCGTTGTCCTGGTTTTCAAGGGGTTGGATTGTTTTAGATAACATTGGCCTGGCTAGTAAAGCTTTTTCTCAGAGACTACTCATCAAGTAACTTTCAATATCATCAAGATCTGACACGCGTGCGAGGCTAGTAAAAAGCGTTACGCCCGGGAGTAGTAGCCAGTCTTGCTTTTAGCAGCGTGTATAAATCATGAAGTCAGAAAGTATTACTTCTTGTCCGTAACTCGCTATTAACAGCTAAAAACCAAATTAGCATTAAATAAAGAGCATGCTGCGCGGGCGCTCTGGGCCTTGCATGCATGAGGGTCTGTTTTGTTTTGATCAGATGTCTCTACCAAACCCTTACGCGCTAGTTCCTCCAAGCAGTCACACCCTACTCACTGCAGCACAATTCGTCTGGCACATGCCATGCGGGTCTAGCACGTCAGCTTTTCACGAGACATCCGCAACACCACGAACCACCTGTGGAGTACGCATGAAAATTCAAGATTCACAACACGGGGTGCGTCTTCTCGACGACCTCGCAGATCCTGCTTTGTGGGAGTTAACTACTTCCGACGGCGCCAAAGCGCGGGTCTCGACTTCCGTTTCCGGGGGTCGGAGTTTTCTTCGCATCGATTACGAGTTCTCTGGCGCAGGTTATGTCGGCATCAGGCGCCGACTGCCTATCTCGCTTCCGCCGAACTACGCATTCGCATTCGACGTCAAAGGCGCTGGATTGCCCAACAATCTGGAGCTCAAGTTTATCGACGATTCTGGTGAAAATGTCTGGTGGGCTCGCTGGGCGCATCATGCGCTTCCCGCTAAGGTGACCTCTATGCGCGCTAAGAAGCGGCACATCTGGTACGCCTGGGGACCCAATCGGGAGCCCATCACGGAGGTCGCTCAGTTGGAGTTCTGTCTTTCCGCCAGCGCTGGTGGTTCAGGCAGCATTGAGCTCTCGACATTGACCATGTGCGAACTTCCGATCTCGCAAGGTATCGAAGACGCGACGATCACTGTTACAGCATCGTCTGGTCAAGACAGTGCCAGTGCGGTTCTCGACCACAAGAGCGCTGACATCTGGCACAGCGATACCGCTGACGAACATCAAGAGTTGACGTTCGATTTCGGTGGCGCTCGTGAGTTGGGTGGGCTCGTTATCGACTGGGGCACGGCACTCGACGACCAGGTTTTGTCAGCCGTGCCTCGTGGTGTTCGCTTTTCCGACACCACTGTCCGACGTAACAACGATACCGCCAACCGGCTTGCCGTCATGGTCCCGGATGAGTCTGGCCGGGGATGGAAGCAGGTCTATGAGACCAACGCGTCTCCGCACACGCGCACCTACGTTTACCTTCCCGAAACGGAAGCGGCGCAGCTCAAGCTCGTTTTCAGCGAGTCGAATCGCGGTTGTGGTTACGGCATTCGCTCAGTCGAGTTTAAACCGATCGGCTTCTCGAAAACGGCGAACGACCTCTGGTCGGTGGTCGCGAAGAATGCTCCGCATGGTTGCTACCCCGACTATTTCAACGGGAGGCAGACGTTCTGGACCGTCGTCAGTCAGCCGCACGGTGAGCATAAGGCGCTCTTCAGTGAGCACGGTTCGGTCGAAGTCGACCGTCTGGGCTTCACTATCGAGCCATTCTTGCGCATCGGTGCCGATTTCCTCGGGTGGGCAAACGCCGAATTTCGCCAATCGCTCGCTGACGGCTGCCTGCCCATCCCGTCGGTGACTCGGGTTTATCGCAATTGTGAGCTCACCATTACGGCTGTCGCCGGTCTGACTGATCCACCGAAGCCGCCCGTCGTCGACAAACCGAAGCGCAGGGGGAGTCGTGTGCCGAGCGTTGCTCGAAGCGGCGTCACTTATCTGCGTTATCGGATAAAGAACACCTCCGGTGAGCGTCTCACCGGTCGGCTGTTTGCCGCTATCCGCCCGTTCCAGGTCAATCCACCGTGGCAGTTTTTGAATGCGCCTGGTGGGTTCACTCCTATCCGTTCCATCTGCTGGGACAAGGGCTTCGTTCGAGTCAACGAAGACAAGGTGGTAATTCCGTTCACGTCTCCATCGCCCTTCGGTGCCACCACCCTTGATGGCGGTGACATCAGTGCTCACCTCGAGTTCAACGTCTTCCCGGCGTCTACTCATGCTGAGCATGCTGATGGTTTCGCCTCTGGTGCGCTCGCTTTCCTTGTCGATATCGAACCCGGTGCGGAGCAGGAGGTATACCTTGCTGTCACGGACAGCGACAATCGCAAACGAGTCGGCAAGCCGGAGCGCGGCTTCGATGAAGGGCTCGATACCTGGCGGCGCAAGCTCGCTCGTGTCAAGGTCGACCTGCCCGGGGCGATGGGTGCGGAAATGTCCGACACGCTCAAGGCGCAACTGGCTTACATCTTCGCGAACAGCAAAAAGCAGGCGTTCCAGCCTGGCGCGCGCTGTTATGCCCGAACATGGATTCGCGACTCGGCTCTCACCTCATCGGCTCTCCTCGAGTGGGGATACGGTAAGGAGGTGGCTGCCTTCATTCGCTGGTTCGCGCCGTTCCAATTCGAGAACGGCAAAATCCCTTGCTGTGTCGATGCCCGTGGTTCTGATGCTGTCCCTGAACACGACAGCGCCGGCGAGTTTATCTACCTGGTGGCCGAGTATCTTCGTTACACCGGTGACCGTAAGCTGGCTTCCGAAATGTTGCCTCGCGTCGTTCGAGCCGTCGAGTACATGGAAGCGCTGCGCGCGACCAGGTTGACGCCGGCGTTTGACGCGCCCGACAAGCTTCACCTGAGAGGGCTGATGCCTGAATCAATCAGTCACGAAGGCTACTCCGACAAGCCCGCTTACTCCTACTGGGACGACCTGTGGGCATTGCGTGGCTACAAGGACGCCGTCTATCTGGCGACCGCACTTGGAAGTGGCGAAGTAGAACGTTTGAGCGGTCTGGCAGAGGCGTTCAAGGTGGACCTGTTCGCCTCGATTCGTCGGGCCATGGTCTTCCACAACATCGAATACATTCCGGGCGCTGCTGACCGCGGCGACTTCGATGCCACGTCCACGACGATGGCGCTCGACCCGGTGTGCGAACAAGTCGCGCTATCTGCCGAGCTGGAGGCGACCTTCGAGAAGTACTGGCAATTCTTCCAGCAGCGTCGCGACGGTGTTCTGCGATGGGACGCCTATACGCCTTACGAATGGCGCTCAGTGGGTGCCTTCGTGAGACTGGGGCAGCGCGAACGGGCTCACGCCCTGTTGGTCTGGTTCATGTCTCATCGTCGTCCGAGCGGTTTCCGTCACTGGGCGGAGGTTGTGTTCAAGGACCCGTACACTGCCAAGTTCGTCGGCGACGCGCCGCACACCTGGGTGGGTTCGGATTATTTGCGCTCGGTGCGAGCGCTGTTCGTCTACGAGCGGGAAGAGAAGGACGCTGTAGTGCTCGTCGTCGGTGCCGGTCTCACGAAAGCATGGCTCGAAGAGGGTTTCCACCTTCCTCGACTGCGCACGCGGTTCGGCTCGATTTCTCTTACCTGTACAACAAAGCAGGTCAACAGGATTCACCTCATGGTGGCTGGCAAGGTGCAGAGCGTGGTCAAGCTCGCGCTGCCCTCAGGATTCTCTGGTGTGTTGGTCGGGAAGAGGAAACTCACTCCCGATCACCGCGGCGAAATAGTGCTCAATCTGCCCGCTCGCCTCACTCTAATCAGTGAGCCGGTCTCATAGCAGATTGGTCGGCGAAGATGCTTCTGGCACGCCACCGCAGGTGGTGTGACCAGAGGCGTTGGTTTCACGATGTGAAAACACTTCGCCGTTCCCAGCACCAGCCGTGGTTACAGACGCCGGAGCAGCCAGTCCCTGGAAACCACGATCCGAAAGGCTCCTGGTTTTGACCTCGATAACAGTTCAAAAGGGACCCAGAATTATGATTACCAAAAATGCATGGAAGGACCTGAAACGGGTCGTTCTGCCTTATTGGTCGAGCCCCTCGAAGGGTTGGGGCTGGCTGTCGCTTCTTCTGGCCTTGCTGCTGACGATTAGCTACATTAACATCCGCATCAGTTACTCCGAGCGCGAGGTTTTCACCGCGTTGGAGGGCAAAGATGCGGCCACATACTGGCACAGCCTCTGGCTGTACGCTGCGGTGTTGGCTGGTAGTGTTCCGATCGTCGGTTCGTTCGGCTGGGTAAAATCTAAACTGGAGATGGCGTGGCGAGAATGGCTCACCACCCGGATCCTCGACCGGTATCTTGCCAATCGTAACTTCGTCAAGGTGACCTCCAATCTGGTCGACAATCCTGACGAACGTATCCAGCAAGACGTCAGTTATTTCTGCACGGAAATCCTGACCATTAGCATGGCGCTGCTGGACAGCTTCCTTGCCTTCTGCGCCTTCGTGACTATCCTCTACTTGATCTCGCCGACACTGCTGGTGGTGGCGATCGTGTACTCGGGTGTCGGCACTATCGCGACCCTGGTGTTCGGCAAGCGGCTCGTCGGGCTGCATTACGAACAGCAACGCCTGGAAGCGGAATTCCGCTACAACCTCGTCTACTTGCGCGACAACGCAGAGTCGGTCGGGTTGTATAACGCCGGTGTTAGAGAAGGCAAGGGGCTGAAGGCACGTCTTTCTCGGTTACTGCGCAATCTCAATTCGATCGTCAGTTGGCAGCGCAATTTGACGCTGTTCAAGACCACCTATGACTATAGCCTGATTATCGTGCCTGCTCTTTTCGCTGCTCCCCTGTACTTCTCGGGGCACATCGAGCTTGGCATGATGGTGCAGGCCGCCAGTTCGTTCGGGCGCGTCATTGGTGCGTTGTCAGTTGTGATCGCACAGTATCAAACGTTTGCACGGCTGTCTGCCATTACCAGCCGTTTGTCTGACTTTATCGGTGTCCTCGATGACCTCGAGAAGCAAACCGGGGATAAGGGACCCGGTCAAATCGTCACGAAAGTGGCATCCAATCTGGCTGCTGATGACGTTACTCTCAATACGCCGGATGGAGCGCGTATTCTGGTCCGCAACCTGACCTTCCAACTGAAGGCTGGTAGCAGGCTGATTATCGCCGGTCCGAGCGGAGTGGGTAAATCGTCGTTGATCCGTGCGTTCGCCGGTCTCTGGACCGCGGGCACTGGGAGCCTCGCGCGCCCTGCGCTGGACGACATGATGGTTCTGCCCCAGGAATCGTATATGCCGCTCGGCAACTTGCGCGATCAGCTGACTTACCCGAAGGCTGGTACCGAATGTGGTGTCGACGATGCGCGCATTTTGTCCGTGCTCAACCTGGTTAATCTGGGTGAACTCGTGCAGAATGTCGGCGGTCTCGACACCGTTAAACACTGGACCGAAATCCTCTCGCCTGGTGAACGCCAGCGAGTTGCTTTTGCGCGTCTGATGCTGTCCTCGCCGAAACTCGTTTTGCTTGACGAAGCGACCAGTTCGCTTGATGTCACGACCGAAGCGAAGATGTATGACCTTGTCACCGCGACTGGTGCTACAATCGTGTCCGTGGCTCACCACAAGACCCTGATTGGTTACCACGATACGGTGCTCGTGCTCATGCCGGGCGGCGGATGGCGTTTGCTTCCGGTGAAAGAGTATCAGCAGGAAGAAGAGTCGAAACAGCAATAGCGATTGGATCCGAATCCTCGCGTTCGCGCTTGTCTTGGTGATAAGCGCGAATCTGCTTGGCCTGCAACTTAACGAAGGGCGACTCGCAGCGCGCGAGACGTCGCAACAGGGACAAACGACAATGACACATGAGAAGACTCTCAAAGTGAGTGCTCGTCGGAAGGCTGCCGAAGGCGCCGCCGTATTGCAGCACCCGATTAACATGCGTTCGCACGCTCGACTTCTCGGTCGGGTGGAACGAGCGCATTTCAATTATTTTCTCAAAAACCAGGACCCCAAGACCGGTTTCGTGCTGGATCGGAGTGCTCCGACCAGTCCAGCCAGCATCGCGGCCATCGGCTTCTCGCTGACGGCTTACGCGTGCGCGGTGAAGCGCGGGTGGGTCTCCAGAGAGGAGGCACTGACTTACACCACGAAGGTGTTGGAGACGTTGTACAACGCTCCCCAGGGGGACGCTGCATCCGGTACCAGCGGCTACCGCGGCTGGTATTACCACTTCCTCGAGCCCGACACCGGGCTGCGAGCGACGTCGCCCCGCTATTGGAATTCCGAGCTGTCGACTATCGATACAGCCCTGCTGATGGCGGGTGTTCTGTTTGTTCGGAACTACTTCAGCGGAACGTCCGCCGGCGAGGTTCATGTTCGTGAACTGGCCACCAAGCTGTACGAGCGTGTCGAGTGGGACTGGATGTTCCGCGAAGACAAGGTAGTTTTGCACGGCTGGACTCCTGAGAACGGAGTGATCAAGCATGTGTACAAGGGCTACAGCGAGGCTCCGCTCCTCTACATCCTGGCGCTCGGCTCACCCACGCACCCGGCACCGGATGGTGCCTGGCAGGCGTATCTCGCTGATACGACGGTTGCTCACGCCTACGACCTCGACTACATCAAAATGCCGGGCGAACCCCTCTTCTGTTACCAGTACCCGCATTCCTGGATTGATTTCCGGGGCATAGTGGACAATATTGGTGCAAGAATGGGGTTCGATTTGTTCGAGAACTCGCGCCGAATGGCGCTTGTTCATTACCGCTATGCCCAGGACAACCCGAAGAAGTTCGTCGGTTACGGCGGCTTCGACTGGGGTCTCACGGCTTGCGACGGACCCGGCGACTTCAAGCGCAAGATCGATGGACTCGATCGTGAATTCCGAGGCTACTCCGAAAGGGGCTGCCCGAGCGGTTTCGACGATGGCACTATTGCGCCGACTGCCGCTGTTTCGTCCATGCCTTATGTGCCGGAGATCGCAATTCCGACCATTCGGTACTGGCTCAAGAACCGTCCGGAGCTGTTCTCCGACGACGGCGGTTTCCTCGATTCGTTTAACCCGACTTTCGATCGCTCGAAAAACAGCGGTTGGGTCGGCCACGATCGCATCGGCATCGACCAGGGACCGGTCGTGTTGATGATTGAGAACTATCGCTCCGGCCTGATCTGGTCGGTGATGCGGAAAGACCGTAACCTGCGGACCGGGCTGGCCAAAGCTGGTTTCCGCGGCGGTTGGTTGGACAACTAACAGGCCAGGGATAAACGATTATGAACAGCAACTCTGCACGGCAGGCGCCGCGGATTCCGCGTGCGCGCAACTACAATCTGCCCAAAGGTTTCGTTTTTGGTGCCTCGACTTCCGCCTACCAGGTGGAGGGCGCGACACGTGAAGGTGGTCGTGGCCAGTCGATTTGGGATCCGTTCCTCAGGAAGACTCGCACGCCGCCGTACGATCTGGGCGACGTCGCCTGCGATCACTACAACCGATACCGCGAGGACGTATCCCTTATGCAAGGGCTCAACCTC
>CAZRMH010000283.1:0-10956 GCA_964600935.1 uncultured Candidatus Obscuribacterales bacterium | reverse complement strand
TTTGAATATTACTTCGTGCCCCTCCTCTTTCAACACGCTCGCAGCCAGAGAATAGTCAATTAACTCAATGAGTACGTCCTTTGATGGAACCAACCTATTCTCAAGCTGATATTGGTCAGCTCCTGACTCTAATTTAGTATGCAACTCTGAGGCTAATTGCTCTGAAAAGTACAAGTCGATCTCCAAAAGTAGATGAGTTGCGACTGGACAAAAATAGCCAAATGATCTGCTGTCGATGTCGTTGTGATCGCCTGTTATGTGATGCGCACTGCCTGCGGTGTCTGATCTAGTTTTTCCGAACGACTAGCGTTGTTATTGAATTCTGCAGCCACCACCAAGAAAAATCTCCAAAGGGTGAGGCTGGGGTGAGGCTAAAAAATCCGATCCCGAAAACGACCGCGCCCTGTAGGACTCGAACCTACGACCTCTTGGTTCGAAGCCAAGCACTCTATCCAGCTGAGCTAAGGGCGCATAAGCCCAGATCTTACTTGTTGTGATGGTTCCCCGTCAAATCAGGCTGATTTTGATGATGTCAAAATGAGCTCATCGTTCGGACCGAAATAGGCGAAAGGGCGCCTGTCAGGGATTGCGCGGTTGTCTGTACATAGCGAACAAATTCGGCAAATTTATCCGCGCCGAAACCTTAAGGAAACAGTAACTCCTCCTGACTATTCTGAGGATGGTCGGGGAGCAGCTGAGGATCGTTTTTAAGGTATGGAGTCTACTATTGTCAGGCGAACCGCGGAAATAGAAAGTCGAAATTGACTGATGTCGATCCTTCGGGCTGCGGAATTTCTATTGACCTGGATGATTTCAAAAACGTTTATGCCACTAAAGGTGGTGCTTCTACCAAATCCGAATGGCTGCCCAGTTCGTTTCTCATGGTGATGAAAATGATGTCGAAGCCGCGAACGTTCGCGGTAGGAAGAACGGATTCTTGGACCGAGTTAGTAATCAATAAAAACGAGACCAGGTCTCCCTGGTCTCGTAAGTCGTTCGCGATGTAGGCTTGTCTTCGTTGGACGGAACTATCTGCCTAACAGTCTGTTTAGCAATCCAGAATTATTGAAGTTTGAGTAGTTCCCATAATATGGATTTGCGTATTGGTTAACGTATGGGTTGGCGAACTGGTTGTTCATGTACTGGTTGTTCAAGTACTGACTGTTCAAGTACTGATTGTTCATATAGCCATTCAGATACGGGTTTTGGGCGGCTTGAGCCTGTGGGCTGAAGCGAAGTGCGTATTCTCTATCGGCAGCGATCTGAGCGTTTACCCATGGTCCACCCTTTTGCTGTTGCCGGACGACTGCGGCGCGATTCCAATTGTTGTTGACATAAGCGCGGTTGTTGTTATTGCGCCATTTATGGTGATCGCGGGCTTCAGCAGGTGAGGAGAGGGCTCCGGCTAGTAGCATGGAACCCGCTATCATGAGTGTATAAAACTTATTCATTTTCTGGGTTCTCCTGGGATTGTTCGCCAATCTTTTTCTTTTGTGATATCAATTACATAGCGCATCTTTGTTTTTTGATGCTACGAAAGATTAGTCTCGCTTAATGTAAGTTTGTTGGTTGTTGTCTGGACTCGGTTGATGGCTAGATTAGTTTCTTAAGCTGATGATTGCCACCACTGATTAACTAGTAGACGGCTGATGTTGTCATTTGATTCCTTGCGGACGCACTACATAGAGCGGATTTTCGTTGAGGGGCGTGGTGCGAGGCTTTCCATCACATTAAATGTGTGGTTTAACCGCGGAACAACTTCTTCGAGTGGTCGATTAGAGGTTGTTTTGATTTTTAAGACGATGCCTAAACCGGTGTCTTGGCACTGTTCTGAGTCCGACGCGGCTACTTCTATATGCGACAAAAATGTGTCGTCAGCCCGGACGCATTGATTCTGACCATCTGCATTCTGGGCGTAGCTAAAGACAAACGAGACCAGGAAAACCTGGTCTCGTAAGGCACTGGGAAAGGATTAAGTCCATTCTCGTTGTTGGATTAAACTAAACTCCAGGGGCTGGAGGCGCGATTTCGGCGGGTGCTTCGTCGCCGAAGGCTTGGTCGCCGCTATTGAAGGCGCGATGACCGCCAGGTCCACCACCATGTCCACCACCATGTCCGCCATGGAATTTTTTGCTGCCCCAACCATGACGTCCGCTTTTGCCATGATGTCCGCGCTCTGGGGCGAAGCTGTGCTTCAGTGAGAATTCCCGAATCTTTGCTTGTTGATCCGGAGTCAAGATGGCAATTTTGTCTGCCATGTAACTAATCTTGCTGGTGCTCAAGTCGTCACGAACACTGTTGATCTTCGATTGGAGAGATAACAGTTCACTCTTCGAGACACCAGGCTTGGTGATGTTGTTACGCAGTTCTTTGTGCAGAGTCATGAGTTCGGCTTTCTTGGGTGCCGTCGAACTCTCGAAGCTAAGCTTGAGTGAATTCATCTTCTCGAGCTGGTCTGTCGTGAATCCGAGTTCTTTCATGAAACCGCCGCGACGCGAACCGCATTTACCAGAAGCACAATCTGCTTTGCTTTTACCGGTATCAACAGTGGTGGCACTGTCAGCTGCATTAGCTGAAGCGAAACCAAATCCTGCTGCGGACATTGCTACTGCTGTGAGTAAAGCAATTTTATTCTTATTCATCTCGGATCTCCTTTGAAACGATGATTTTTTGTTATTGAAAACAGACTTGCGATGCAAGTTTATCTAACACCGCTGTTCCAGCAATTTGGCTTGTAGCCTGGTGTTCGGAATATTGGTGCAGTTTTTGTGTTTGTTTGTTTGTTTGTTTGTTATTCGGTTTTTCGGTCAAGCTATGAGCGCGGTCGCTCCTAGAATATTCTGTTGATCATGCGGGTAAATAACCCGGGGTTTGTGTTGCAGTATCCATTCCTGTAGTTGTTGTAATAGCCGTTATTCCAGCTACCGTAATATGGATTTCCGTAGTTAAATCGATTGTTGTACACTTGGTTTGCGTAACGTCGATTCATCTTATTCACTTTTTTCTGCCAACCATGGTTGTGATGATTATTGCCCCAGCAATTATGAGCAGACGCTGGCGATGAAACGGCTCCTGCGATTAGCAAGGAACCCGTGAGCATTAGTGTGTATATCTTTTTCATTTTTAGGGTCCTCCTTTTAGTGGGATTTGTTTCAGTGGTGTCAGACCTTCTACTTACATAAACGAAATTTCGGATCAAAAAGTTCAATTTGAAAGATTAACCGTTGTTAATGTAGTCTTGGAATCCATCAGCTGGTCATTTATAGTTGTTCAGGTAGTTTCTCTAGCTGATTATTGCCACCACTGATGAAAATGACTGACGAAGAAAAAACAGATTTGATTCCGAGCGCTTTTCTTAACAGCCCTGGATACCTTTTGAATCAGGCAGCGCGCTTGCATTTGCGTCTTGTCGAAGAAACCTTAAAGCCTGCTGGGTTAGGCTTGCAGCAATTCGGATTAATGCGAATCATCTCCGCTGAGGGACCGATTACTCAAAATGTTTTTGCCGCTAAGTACGGTATAGATAGAACGACTGTCACTGAATTAGTGGACGGCATGGAAGAGCGAGGACTCGTGAGTCGCCAGAAGAGCTCTAAGGACCGTCGTTATAACGAATTGCTTTTAACGCCTGCGGGGAAGAAGCTGCTCGCTCGCACACAGAAAATGCATGAAAAAACCAATCAGAAGTTTTTATCTGTGCTTCAAGACGAAGAGTGGGAGCAGTTGCGCGCAAGTCTGGTGAAGTTGATTATTGCTAATTCCTGAATTCGCTTTATACATACTGGACAGGATTAGAGAGCAACGGAGCTCCTCCGACTCTGCTGTTTGCAGATTGAGATGCTCCCTGAGGGGCAAGTTTAGCCGCCCGGAACCTTGTGCCCCTTGAAGATCGTTGCCTCAGCAACGGTTCTGTGCGCTTCGAACGATGCGTTGAACCGAACTAATACTTCTTGCAGAGGTCAAACAGTTCATCTACAGCTTCGTCCATCAGCGTCACTTCTGCTCGCAGATCTTGCAGCATCGCAGTTCTGTCTTCGAGCAAATCGATCGTCGCGGTGGCATCTTCGGTGTGCGTTCCCGTTATATGCTTTAGTCTATGACCGCCTTTCAATCTATGGCGCCCAGTATGCGTGAGGCAGAAGTTAAGACGTTCCCACCGGGCGAGCATAGATTTGATTCGAGACGTAGTTGCATCACCCGCTACAGCCGGACTGTTTAAAAACGTGCGTACAGAATCTGGATAAGCGATGTGCTGTCGAGCTGGATCAATAACGGCTGCCAGAACATTTGGCATGGCACCTTGAGTGCGGTCGCCGCTATGCTCGGCTTTATATGCGTATGCAGACAATCCAGCCTGGGCTGCGCCTTCCACTACATCAATGGTTGAATATGAAAAACGCGATACATCACCGAGTTCCAAGGCACCAGATAAGATACCAGTTAAACCACCAGCCAGGAAGTCGGCATATGTGTTCAATCTGATCGCTTTATCTCTCAACTCGGTGAGGTAAGCCGCTTTAGATGAGTTCATCGCGATTTCCCGATCCACAGCATTGGTGCAGCGACGGACGTCGTATCCTAGATCGGCGAGTTCTTCCGTCAATTTTTGTTTGGCTAGCAAGTAATTGAGGGTGTCTTGTGTTGACTGAGTCGCCTTGAATTGTGCAGCCACTCTATCTAAGTTTTCGATCTTGTCGTAGATGCCCCATTCTTTGGCTAGTGAAATCGTTATAGCGTTCAGTCCAAATTGATTTGGTGCTGTTGGTACACTTTGAGCGATTTGCCGAGGTGTGCTTTGTTCGGCAGCGTTTTGTTTCGGAGTGCTCTGAGCCGTGTCTTCAAGAGCAGTCTGTTTAACCAATTCGTGTTTAACTTTAGCAGGGCTTATCGTTAGCAAAACTTCCGGACTAACGCCTTCCCTGTCGTCACGGGCTTCTTTCGACTCTTTCATAGTCGCAGATGTAGCACCACTGGTGATGCCAGCAACCGAAATTCCTTCTGCTTCAGCGTGAAGAGTACAGCTCAGAAAAAGTAGTAGACTGAGGGCGACGGTCGTATGGACTTCTTTCACTTTTCGGGTTCCGGGGTTTCTAGAGCATGAGGTGCAAGTTTCGACGCCTTTGCATCGACACTGTTAATGTTCGCAGTTGCAAGGCGCCTTGTGAATCATTCTTAGTTAAAATGTAGAAATCAGTGATGTCAGCATGTTGGAATCGCTCTAAAAGGTTAGCCAAGTGAATTCCCCTTAACCTATAATCGCTAAAATAACTCGAAACGCTTCCTTTGAAGGAAGTCTTTCAGCAGCAGGAATATTCATATGTGCGGACGATACACTGTAACTCACACGCATAAAGAGATTATGGAACGATTCGGAATCGAAGAATTGTTCGCCGAACTCGATCCTCGCTACAATGTCGCGCCATCGCAAATGGTGCCCGTCGTGATTGAAACAAAACCAACCGAAGAAGCGCCGTCCAAACGCATTCTTGATAATTGCAAATGGGGTTTGATACCAGGTTTCGTAAAAGACGCCCGACTTTTGAAACCCATGATCAACGCGAGAGCTGAAACTATTCTCGAGAAGAGGATGTTTAAAAATGCATTGTTTAAACGCAGATGTTTGATACCGGCTGACGGTTTTTATGAGTGGATGGCGGTTGGTAAGAAACGGCAGCCTGTCAGGTTTCAAATCAAAGATGGTGAGCTGTTTGCGTTCGCTGGATTATACGAAGAAACCAAGAATGAGAACGGTGAGATTCTTCATCGAACTTGCACCATAATCACTACCGCGCCAAACGAACTAGTCGCACCTGTTCATAACCGAATGCCCGTCATAATGAAACCTGGTGATGAAGCGCTTTGGTTGAGCAAAGATTGTGATGACCCAGAAAAGTTGATGCCACTGCTTACGTCGTATGACAGTGAGGCGATGATGTCTTATCGCGTTTCTGCTGTTGTGAACAATGCGAGGTCAAACAGTCCTGAGTGTGTTGAGCCGGTTGATTTGGAAAAAGAAGCCGCTGCTGAGGCTGGCGCCGCCGCCGCTCTTGCTGAAGAAAAAGCAGCCAAGGCTGCGAAGACCGCCGAACGACGTTCCAAGTCGAAATCGAAACGCTCTACCGAAGAAGCCCAACAGGGCTTTCTCTGGGACGAACTAAAAACTCTTACTGAGACTGAATAGCTTGTTGGTCGGTCAGTCCTAAAATTCTCTTTCCTGGTGTAGATGGAAATGAACATCACTAGAGATTCTCGGGAGGGACGTCTCAAAAGAATTTCTATCCATCCGACCACGAGTGCTGCGAATGTTCCGATATACTGAACCAGACAATGCATACTGAGGCACGAAATTGTTTTTCCAAAAAACGAAAGGTCGATTGTCCATTATAAGTTTAGCCGTCGCTTCACTGTTTGTGTTTTCCGTTAACTCAGCGTTTGCCGACCAAACCGATGACGTCGGAATCAACTCATCGTCATCATTATCATCTACATCAACACCTTCTAGCTCCACAGGAGCAAGCACCGCAGGTGGTACTGGAGGAGTTACCTTGCAAGGCGGCGTGAAACACGCTGAACAGCTTACTGGATTACCAGACGGACTGAAACTCGGGAAGGTTTATTCCGACGATCTACTGATCAGCCCTGATACGAAAATCAATAACGAATGGTTTCTCATTCCGGATTGGTACGCCGGGACTCGTCACTGCGAAGATTGCATGATTGTTCATCGCTATGATTACGCCACCAAAGAGTCTTCGTCACCGATGCTCAAACAAATGAATCGCCAGACCAGTGTTTCCGGATATCAAAAAGATCGCAATGGTGGCATCTGGGATTTCAAACGCGTTCCGCAAATTCAACACGTTGAAAGCAATTTCGAGAACGCAGTACTTTATGTTAAGGACATCACGCTACTTTCCGAAGTCGCCGACCGAATCGTCGTTAAGTACATTATCGTTTCCATTGGTATCAATAAGAAGTCCGGCAAAATTCGGAGCATCGTCCAGCAAGAACAGATCAACACGGTGACTTCACCAGTGGAGAACGTTTTGCGGTCTGACGTCTCAGTGAAGGCATTCGATTCTGATGGTAAGCCACAGCGGCAGGAACAGTCTGTCATCATGGCCGACATCATCAAACCATACGAGCAGATCGACACATACGAAGGTCAAGATCTTCGCCCCTTATTTCGTGACTTTCTAATTTCTCACGGTCTCGAGAAGCTCGTCCCAACAGATTTGGAGTCTTCCTCAACCAAGTAGTCGCATTCGCTTGGGCGATTCGCGGTTTGATGTTTTTCATTGCGATCGCGCCATGCTTGAGCAGTTCATGTTTGAGTACTGAATTTTTGACTAACCCGATATTCAAGTACTGGATGCTCTTAACTACGCGATGGTCTATTTAAGCTCGCATTTTGTCTTTTGCGCATGACCGAATAGCCGAGCGAACTCGGTTCTCGATCATGAATTCGTGGTCGCTTAGTTCGACTTGAGAATATCCAATTGCGCGTTGATGCTAGCGATTTGATTTTCTACGTCTGCCAGAACTGCTTTCTGCTCGTCGACTTTTTCTTTCGGCGCGCGTGAGATGAAGCTCTCGTTGCTGAGTTGTCCTTTTACTTTGTCGCGATCTTTCTCTTTTGCGCTCAAGCGTTGAACGAGTTTTTCGCGGGACTTCTCGACGTCGATCAGTTTATCCAACGGTATGAAAACTGTGGTTTCGGAAATTACTTCGGAAGCCGCTTTGCCGGTCGGTTTGATCTCAGTGCCACCAATGTTGATTGGATTTGCGTTTGCCAAACGTTTGATGGCGTCGAGGTTGCTGGTCAGAAGTTCTTTCTGTTTCGCGTCGGTGACGGACAGCAAAACTTCTGCTTCAGCTCGCGCTGGAACATCGAATGTCTGCCGCAGGTTTCTGATTGAACGGATGACGCGCATCAGGTAGCCCATGTCGTCGTCGGCTTGTTTGTTTTGGAAATGCGCATCGCCTCTTGGATATGGCGCAAACATGATTGAATCGATCTCGGCGAACATTGCAGTTTTCGGCAGGTACGACCAGAGTTCTTCGGTGACGAATGGCATGATTGGGTGCAGTGCGCGCATCAGACCTTCGAATACCGTGTAGAGAACGGTGCGTGTTTCGCCGCCCTCTTCGCCTTCTTTGGCGATCTGGATTTTGGCGATTTCCAAATACCAGTCGCAGAAGTGATCCCAAATGAATTCGTACAAATCGCGAGCGACATTGTCGAAATCATAATTCGAATAATTCGTTTGCAGCTTATCCAATAGATCGTGATAGCGATACAAGATCCATTTATCTGCAAGGGTTAGTTTCTTCTCGTCGACGCCGCGTGGCTCGTAGCCTTCGAGTTGATTGAGTACGAGTTTGCCGGCGTTCCATAATTTGTTGACGAAACGTTTGTATTCTTCCAACTTTTCTTCGCGGAAACGAACATCCTGGTCGCCTTTGACGCCCATCGATGCAAACCAGAAACGGTTAGCGTCAGCGCCGTATTTTTCGATCATATCGATTGGATCGATGGCGTTGCCTTTCGACTTCGACATGCGCTTGCCATCAGAGGTTTGAATGACCGGGTGGATCAAAACATGTTTGAATGGAATCATCTTCGTGAACTTCAACGACATGAAGATCATTCGTGAAACCCAGAGATTGATGATCTCACGGGCGGTGCTCAAGACTGTGGTCGGATAATAGAAGTGCATCTCCGGCGTTGATTCCGGCCAGCCTAGAGTTGCAAACGGCCAGAGGGCTGAGCTAAACCAGGTATCGAGTACGTCTTCGTCCTGGACTAAATCTTTCCCGTCGCATTTTTCGCAGGCGGTTGGTGGCTCTTCAAAGGCATCCTCGTGTTCGCAGCTTTTGCATGTCCAAACAGGAATGCGGTGACCCCACCAGAGTTGGCGACTGATGTTCCAATCTCTGATGTTTTTCATCCAATCTAAAAAGGTTGATGAATATCTTCCCGGAATAAACTGAACTCGATCTTCCTCGACAGCCGTAATTGCTGATGCGGCGAGCTCCTTCATTTTCAGATACCACTGCAGCGAAAGATATGGTTCGATAACCGTCGCGCACCGCTCGCAGTGCCCCACGCCGTGCGTGTAATCTTTGACTTCTTCCATCAATTCTTTTTCTGTCAATTCATTGACAGCAGCTTCACGAACTTTGAATCGATCCAACCCCTGATATTGCGAGGGGACGAGGTCGTTTTTCATGAGCTTACCGGTTTCGTCGATCGCGACCGGGCTTTCGAGTTTGTGGCGTTGTCCGACTTCCCAGTCGTTGGCATCGTGTGCCGGTGTGATCTTCAACGCGCCGGTTCCAAATTCGCGATCGACATATGTGTCTGCGATAACTGGAATGACGCGATTTGTTAGCGGCAAGCGTACGTTTTTGCCGACGAACTTCTTATAGCGATCGTCTTCGGGATGCACCGCAACCGCGACGTCGCCAAAAATAGATTCTGGTCGAGTGGTGGCGACGGTTATTTGACCGTTTCCTTCTTCCAGAATGTATTTGATTAGATAAAGATGACCTTTGGTGTCTTTGTGTTCGACTTCCAAGTCAGACAGACTTGTCAAACAGCGAGGGCACCAATTTGTGACCCGGTGACCGCGATAGATTTGACCTTCCTTGTAGAGAGTAACGAAGGCTTTGTAGATCGCTTTGACGTATTCTTCGTCCATGGTGAACGCGATGCGATTCCATGTAAAGCTGACGCCGAGCCGTTTGTACTGATTCATAATCGAATCGCCGTATTGCTTGCGCCACTTCCAAACATGTTCGATGAAAACATCGCGACCCATGTCATGACGTGAAAACGGTTTCTTTACAGCTTCATTTTTCTGCTTTTCATCGTGTTCTTTGCGCAGTTGGCGCTCTACAACCATTTGTGTCGAAATTCCGGCGTGATCTGTGCCGGCTTGCCAGAGAACGTTGTAGCCCTGCATTCGTTTCAAACGAATTAGCATGTCTTGCAACGTGCCGTTCAACGCGTGACCCATGTGCAGATTGCCAGTTATGTTAGGCGGTGGCAGCGCGATGGAGAAACGCGGTTTGTCCGGGTCCATTTCCAGTTCGAATACATAATTGTCAAACCAGTAGTTCGTCCACTTGGCCTCGATGTCTTTTGGCGCGTAGGGACCGCTTTTCAGCTCTTCTTGCATGCTCTTGTCTGTACTAGTTTGTGTCATATGATTTAAATGTCCGACTGATCTGATGATCTAATGGTCGCCCAATATCGCCAACTAAAAAGCAAAATATTGCCTTTCGTATAGAAAGGGCGGAAAGTGGAATTATAGTCAGATTGCCGCCCCTCGGCAACCTGACGGGCTTTCAACGTCGCGAAATATCAAGTTCGTAAAACATATAAAGGAGTATTCCAACGGTCAGATGTTAGAATCTGCCTCATCTCGTCTGGGGCAGTCGGAGTCTTGACTACTCGGGACGGGCTATCTTTCAGTCGGCACTAGTGGCAGGAACTTGGTTTCATGATTTCTTCGAATGATTTTAGACCTGGCGTAACAATCTTTTACAACAACGGCATCTGGGCGATCGTAGACGCGATGCACGTTAAACCGGGAAAAGGCTCTGCTTTTGTCCGGACGAAAATGAAAAACGTTGAGAATGGTTCGGTGTTGGAAAACACTTTCCGCGCCGGTGAAAAGGTTCCTCAAGCAATCATTGAAAAAGATGACATGCAGTATCTGTTCAAGTCAGGTGACAACTTCACCATGATGAACACGAGTACCTATGAGCAGACCGAAATGGAAGAAGCTAAGATCGGCAGTCAAGCCGAATTCTTGAAAGAAGGCTTGGAAGGCATCACCGTCATGAAGTACGACGGTCGCGTTATTGGCGTTGAATTGCCGAACTCGGTAGAATTGGAAATCACAGATTGTGCACCTGATGGCTTGGCGTGATCATCCCGCCCTCCAT
>CAZRMH010000282.1:0-11029 GCA_964600935.1 uncultured Candidatus Obscuribacterales bacterium | reverse complement strand
AGGCGGCCAGCTCTTTTGGATTCAACTGCGCTTGAATATGCACAATCGGTTTCCATCCATCGATTTCAAACTGAGTGTTGATTGATTCGATCTTCGCTGCGACTTTCGCAGAGTATTGACTGAATCTTGGTTCGTTGGAATGCGGTGGCTGCGAGATCTGCACATAGTGAAAACGTCTGTGCATGTCCTTGGCATTTGACAGGTAGTGCTCGAGACCGTTCAATTTTTCGAAAACACCTTTGGTGTAATCGAGGCGATCGATACCTAGAATGATCTGGTTCGCTAGACGATGCTTCACCGGTAGCGCCTCAGCCATAGGACGAGAGGTCTTGGCCAGTTTGTGCCATTTTGCCACATCGATTCCCAGAGGCATGACGGTAATCTGTGTACGACGACCATCAACGGTTACGGTCAGCTTCAAGTAATCGACTTGCGATTTTGGTATGAGTGCTTCGACGGTCTGCAGAAAGTTGTGTGCATATTCAGCAGTGTGGAAACCAAGGAGTCGGTTGCAGAGCAACGCTTCGATCAGTTCTAAACTTACCGGTTCTCTCGACATGACGCTGGCGTCCGGCCAGGGAATATGCCAGAACTGGCAGACGATCATTCCACGTTCCGCTGCAATCAGGGGCGCGCAAAGAGCGAGTTGATAATCATGCAACCAGCAAAGAGTGGGGAAACTCTCGGAGAGAACGGATTGGCACTCTGACGCGACGCGTGCGCAGACTTGTTTGTAGGCTTTCCAGTCTTCGATGTCGAACTCGATGTGACTACCCATCCCGTGCAGCAGTGGCCAGAGATATTTTGCCGAGAAGCGTTTGTGACCTTCGAGAAGTCGCTTGCCGACGTTGGTGGAGTAGAACTGGAATGCATTGGATGAAGGAGCATACGCATTGGCGGCCGTAGGCTCGAATGCAAGATTGTCGCTGGTTTCGTTTTCAACTGAAAACCAATGAACCTTAGTACCCAAGCGTTTTACGATTGGTTCAAGACTGGAGGCGACTCCGCCGGTGTTACCTGGACCGCTGTAAGACACGACTTTTAGCGTCGGCAGGTGAATGCTGAGGCTTGTGAGATCCTCGGCCGAGACAGGTGATAACAGAGGTAGTGATTGAGTGGACGTAACCATTGAGCTTAATGCCTCTCAGCAAATTGGAGCAGTTTGAAAATGAACTCCGGAGCGCATTCACGATTGGTCCGCTGCTACTGTCATACGCAAGACTAGACATTGAGCACACGACGGTACCGGACGGGAGCACACGCGCTGCCATCAGGGTTACCTATACACCTTCACATCGCTTCGGAAAGAAGACGCCGTTCTATATTTAAGACGAATACAAATCAATATAAAGGTAAGCGATATCGTGCTGGTAATCAAGTAATCAAAAGCGTATTTCGGGCTAAGTTAACGGAATCTTACTTCAATCCGCTCATCGCTCGAAATGCGCATTCTAGCTGGGTTCTAACAATCCAGGCAAATCCACGACTTCCACGCGCCGTCCCTTGATGTCGACAACAGGAACCAGTGCTTTGACGAATGGTATCAATATGGTGCCTTCTTTCGTCGAGCTTTTTACTTCCAGTAATTCGCCGTTTGCTCCAGTGATACCACTGACGGTGCCGACCTGATTACCGTCGGGAGTGAAAACAGCAAGACCGACTAGGTCGTCAACCCACCATTCTTCTTCATCGAGTTCGTTTAATTGCTCTCTGCTCGTGTAAACCAGCGAGTCCATGAAGTGCTCTACCGATGTTCGATCGGCAAAACCTTTCAACTTAATCACCAGCATTCTCTTTTCCAATTTGATATCGGCGATTTCGTATTTAAGGCGTTGTCCACCTCTTAGAACCTCGACATCGTCTATGTCGAGAAGCAATTCCGGATTATTAGTTTCAGGGCGAATTTTCATGTCTCCGCGCAGTCCGATGAAGCCTACGATTTTGCCGACCGGGAAGGTATATTCGCTCATGGTTTTAGTTCACTCTGTGATTTGAATTGGCAGTTTGTCCGTTTATTCTCGAAATTTGATGGACATGAATCGATCGCGCGGAATCCTAGATTCTGGCGCTTTCTCTTTTCGAAGCTCCGAAGATCGGCGTTGCATCTTGCTTCCATCTCTTAAACAGAGCGTTGTCAAAATCAAATTGATCGAGAACGCGACCGACGACGAAGTCTATTTGATCGGAAACCGTTTCCGGACGATGATAGAAACCGGGACTGGCACAGGAAACTATCGCTCCTGCTTCGGAAAGTGCCACCATGTTTTTCAACTGAATATGACCAAAAGGCATTTCACGAATAACAACAACCAATTTCCGTCGTTCTTTCAAACAGACTGCTGCTGCACGATGTACGAGGTTTTCTGTCAGTCCGTTTGCCAGCGCACCAAGAGTACCGATGCTGCAAGGCAAAATTGCCATGCCCAAAGTTTTATACGAACCGCTGGAGACTGAGGCGCCATAGTCCATTAGATTGTGTTGCTTAACCGGAGCATCTTCCGGTAGCTCGAGATAACGCAAAATTTCTTTGATGCCATTGTCAGGCACAATCAAGTCGTGTTCTTCTTTCATGACTCGCAGAGCGGCTTTTGATAAGACCAACTCCACTGGTTGTCCGATGCTGAGAAGGTATTGAAGCATGCGCAATCCATAGATTACACCGCTTGCTCCTGTAATTCCCAGGACAAATGGAAGCTTCCTTTCGGAACTGCTGTCGCTCATGTCGTCTCCTGCGCTCAAGTTGCCAGAACGCCCGTCAGTCTACATCGAAGCTGTCGCGACGTAAAGCAAGCGAGCTCTTCCAGCACGGACATTCTTCACGATCTTGCAGCGACCATCGTTTTGTAAGCTGTTTAAAACCAGCGTCGAATGAACTCACCGAATGTTCACTGAGCGCGGGCTCGGTTTAGCGCGGAACTCTAAAATTGATCGCCAGGATTTTGAGAGGGCGGCAAGGACCCACCCTGCTGCGGAACTCCGCCTTGCTGTTGCGGGGTGAACTGTTGCGGCTGTCCTTGTGGTGAGCTGAAACCGCTACTTTGATTGCTGCTAAAGGTTTTTTTCTTCCGCAGAAATGCAGGTACACCATCTTCCGGATCCGGCGCCACCGGCTGCGGTGGAGCGACTGCCTGGGGAGGAGGCTGTTGTTGTTCGGACTCTTGCTCTTCTTGTCGTTGGTTTACCGGTTGGAAGCGACGGAAATTGTTCTGGCCTCGCGTCTCTTCATCCAGTGACGGCTGGGTTGGATTGAGATCGATTGAGAGCGCGCCTTTGGATGGCGCGATACTCAGTTTCAACGGCGCATCAAGATGCACCGTCAGTGGTGACCCACTAAAAATATAAATTTCGTTTCCTTGCTTACGAATTGAGCGAATCACCGGTGTTCCGTATGTCCCACTCTTCGGACCGCCTGATCCCATAATCGGATCGCGCATGAACTCTCGTTGTCCCATTACCTTTGGTCCGCGATTGCCACCTGGACGATTGTCGATTCCTGCCGATACCGCGTCGAAGCTGGTAGCGCTGCCGACATAACCCATGTTGGGTGCGCTGATTTCTTTATTCGCGCGATTGTATGCGCCGTTCTTCGTGTAGTCATGCATGATCGTCGCGACGATTGGATAAGTCATGCCATCCGGTGTAGTCAACGCGCTGAGCTGCGTTCTCAGCTTGCCAGTTGGTTTCGGATTCTTTTGATTGAATTTGTTTTTTGTTCGCGGCTGTTTCCCTGAAGGAATCGCCTCTACAACTTCACCAATGATTTTTGAACCAATCGGAATAATTACGTCTTGAGCGTTTGCCAATACAGGAGAGGTTATCTCGATGGAAAATTTTTCGCCCTGCCTGGTTTTTGAACTGATCGTTTCATTCATACGACCTTCGAAGTGAGCCCCCATCGGGATCACCACAGACTTGCCGTGAATAGTGTTTGGCGCCCGGTAATATTTTTCCGGATCAGTTGCTCGCTGAGCGAAAGCAGGTGTGCAGCCCGCGCTCAATCCAACGATAAGCGTCGACAAAAATAGGAAATTTTTTCTGTTCATGACTCGGTCTCATCCTGTGGCTCAAAGGTTTGCTCCGGCTCGTTTCGCTTAGGCTTCATCCGGTGATAGATGTAAACGATAAGAAAAGCCGCAGAGAGAATTGTGGTGATTAATGCAATCAATCGTCCGATCGACATGACGTAACTTATGACGCCTGGAGCCATAATCGCGAAAGCAGCGACCACAATGATGCCGCCGCCTATGTACTTAATCAGATCTTTGCTGTCATAACTTTTCATTTGGAAACCGCATACGACCCTCAGTCTGGAGGATTGAGCTTACTTTCGAATTGCGAGATCATGATTGGACTGACAACACGTGTCGCGACGAACCACGAGCCGGCGATGAATACAGGCAACGTAATCACTCTGATCAACTGAGGAATGAACTGGTAAAAGAATGTGGTGAGCACAATCGCGCAACCAATAGTGACAATCTGGCAGCCACGAATAATGAGTTGCTCCTGATCGACGCGGGACATACGCGCGAAATATGATGAGAGCAAGTGAACGTAGTTCGTCCACATCGCTCCGAGACCGGCTTTACTTTTTTTGTAAGCATGGGTTTCGGTGATGTTTTTGGGATTTTTGGTCGATAGCTCGCGCTTAGACCCCGCCCCATTTCCGGTGCCAGGAGAAGAGTTCGTATCTTCGGCGTTTCCTTTTGCTCCTCTGAGTTTGCTCAGATCCATTTTCATCTCCTTGGTCGGCTCTTGAACTAATGCCGCTTAGACAATCTTACTTCGGATTCTATTTCTGTATACGTCGTTTATTCATTCTGTTCAGGTCATCTTCCACTTCTTTTCTCAAAGGGTCGTTGTCGTCAGAGGCTTCGAGATAGGTGGTGGCGTAATCGATTGCCTTTTTGTCATCCTTTTTCAGTCTGAAATAGAGTTTGTATAAACCATAATATGCATCCGGGTGCTGTGGGTCAGCGATCAGAGCCTGTTTATAGTGATCGATAGCAATTTCTGGAAGCTTCCAAGTTGCGTTTGCCAAATCGGTGTGGCGCTTAGCTTCGTTTCGTTGATTTACTATTTTGCTTATGCCCTGCTCAGCTCTTGGTGCAACTTCGTTGATTTCTTTTGCGTAGCCATAGGCCTCTTCTGCTGACTTGAGATCACCGTCGTTGTAAGCTTGTTCTCCCAAACTGATAAGCTCGTAGGGCTCCTCTTTATGCGTGGTGATCACTTGAGAGAACAACTGTCTTGCTTCGCGGAAACGTGGACGCTCTTCGGAAAGCGCTTTTTCAGCTTCCGATAATTGGATCTTGTCCGATAGATTTTTAACGCCCTTTTTGATGATCTGACCGGAAACGTTTTGGTCTGTGACGATCTTGGTGATCTTGTCCATCAAATCGGTCCAATCACGCGGGTACTGACCGTCCTGGCGAGCGCGTTTGAAGTAGACGCGAGACAGACCGAGCAACGATGCCGGGTCATTCTCTTTGACACCAAGGATTGTACGATATTCAGTTTCCGCGACATCGAGTTTGCCTTGTCTCAAAGCCAATTCGGCTAGCTCGCTCCTTAAACGCAAATCGTTTGGAAGAATTTCCAGAGCATTGTGCATCTCTGCAATTGCCAGTTCTCCGTCGCCGCGAGCGGCATAGTGATGCGCCAGGTTCTTGTAAGGTTCAGGACTGCGTGGATCGAGTCTATTCGCTTCTTTCCAGCTCGCGAGCGCGGATGGTCCATCGCCTTGTGCTTTGAAGATGTCTCCCTGAATGCGCTGCCAATCGGAACCTCGTTGATCTCGTGGTATCGTGTGCAGTTCCGTGAAAGCTTCTTCGTGCTTGCCCTTGGCTGTGAGATAGGCGGCTTTCTGTAAACGAGCGGGATGGTAATTTTTGTCCATTCCCAGAGCTTCGTCAATTAGTGCCTTCGCGTCCTCGTCGTGCGGATCAACTTTTAGAAGGGCTTCGGCATACAAAGTATTAGTGTACGGATCTTCTGCCATCGCGCATGCTTTCTTCAGCGGCGGGATAGCTCCTTCAGGATCATCCTGCGCCATTTTTACCAAACCGAGGGTTTGTTGTGCGATGACAGTGTCAGGGCTCAATTTAATGGCACGCTTCGAAAGGTTCTCTGCTGCTTCGAGATAGAGGTCGCGCTTGGCCGGCGACGCAACAGATTTTGAGTGAATGAAGGAAACATACGCTCCGGCAGCCATCATATTAGGATTGTCGGCAAACTGTTCTTTGCCCTTCTTCATTATTTTTTCGGCTTCGAGTATTTTCTTCGGCCAATTTTGTTTTGCTAGAGCGACTGCTAAACCGGCGTAGGCATCGCCTTCTTGATCTTCTGGAATCAACGCTCTGTAGGCATCTTCGGCAGCTTCGAATTTGCCCTTCAAAAGTAAACTGTCCGCCTCTGTCAGCGATGATGCCCGCTTGCGCTTTGCCGGTGCGATCTCGTCTGATTCGGACGGGTCTATTTCAACCGCTTTTCTTCGCGGTCTCTCTACCGTCGGGGTGTCACCTTCGGCCTTCTCACCACCATCGGTGGCGGGTTGTTCGTTAGCTTTGTTGTCGGGAGCAGCTTCAGAACCTGTTGTCGGAGGTTTAAACTCATCCGTGCCGCTTGGAGAATCGACTGGCGGTTTGTCTGCCGTTGGGGTATCGGCAGTGCCTTTGTCGTTCTTTCCAGGGCTGAGGTCGGCGGCTTCGGTTTGTTCTCCGCGACGCTTTTTCTTCTTTGAGGGTTTGACCTCAGCTTTGTTGTCGGCCGCTTCCACCGGGGCGGCACCGTCTGCGGTGTCGGCCTCTTTTGCCTTTTTGCTTCTAGATCTTCTTGTACTAGCTTTGGAAACAGGCTTCTCTTCAGTGGCGTCTGATGCTGCTGTCGGTTGCGTAATCGTCGCTGAAGGGTCCGTTGTAACTGCTGACGGATCTGAGGTAGTTGCGGTCGGCTCCTTGGCCCTTCTGGATCTTGATGTGGATCTTTTCTTCTTCGGTTCTTCTGTGGCTTTCGCTGTTGAATCTGACTTGACCTCATCAGCAGGTTTATCGATTGCTGTGCCATCACCTGGAACCGAAGTTTCCAGAGGCTTGGCCGTCGTGTCACCAGCTGTCGTGGCATTCGCAGAGGAACTATCGGTCGACGATTTTTCGCTTGCGGATTTTTCATCGGTATTCGTCTTCGACCTGGAGGACCTGGACCTGGAAGAAGAGCGTTTTGTTGAACTCTTCTCTTTCGGTTTGGTCTCGCCGGTGTCTAGAGAACCGCTTGTGGCAGCATCTCCCGGGCTGCTCGCTTCCAGACCCGCGGGGGCCGTAGAGCTGGAAGGGGCTGGTGGATCCGCTGTCGGTGTCGACGGCAGCGTCGGAGTTGGTGGTTCTACCTGTGGTGTCGTGCTGCTCGGTGACGAGGTCGAATTCGAAAATGGTGGTGGTACTAGTGGTGACGTTTGCGCCGGAGTCGCTGCAGTCGGTTTTGTGGTTTTAGGAGCTGTTGCCGGCGAAGTTGTCTTTTTCTTCACCGGCGTTGCCGCATAGACCGCAGCGTTGTCGAGGTTGAAACCAGATGGTCCGGATAGAAGGCACGCCGAGAGTGATACCGCCAGTAGTGGTCGCCAGTTCTGTAGCGTTTCCAGCCACGATCGTTTTTCGGAATGCTGCAATCTTGCGGACTGCTGTATTCTTGCGTCATGACGCGCTGCGAAACACGCGCTTTCTGCCCGTGTTTCGTGATTCATTTTAATTGTCGGGTGGCCTTTGCCTTCAGTCCTTTTTGTCAAGCTCATCTGCTTTCTTTCGTTCTCTTTCTGCCTCTTTCTTATCGCCCAATTTTTCAAGCACGTCTGCAAGTAGTCGGTGTGGCACCGGCAGGTCGGGAGCCATTCTGACTACTTGTTTTAATGCGCTTGCTCCTGATACCAAGTCTCCTTTTTGAATAGATTCTTTTGCGCCATTGAGCTGACCGTTGACGCGCGAACTGTCAAGTTGACGAAGCGCATCGGCAGCACCTGGAGCCTTAAACGACCGCCCCATGCGATAGTCTACCGCAGCTCCTGCCATATCTCCCGTTTGTTCTTTGATGCCACCAAGCAAAAGGTAAGCCTGTCCTTCTTCGGGAAATTTGTCGAGAATCGCTGTAAGCTCGGTTTGCGCACCGGCGTTGTCGCCGGAGGCAATTTTGTTTTTAATGGATTCGTAAGTTTGCGGACTGACTTTTGATGGCGCTGGAGCGTTTGGATCGATCTTCTTCTCTGGAGGCTTGGCCGCAGCACCGTCCGCGACAGCCGTGTCACCGCCAGCGGTGGCGGGCGCGCCTGGCGCTCCGACGGGTTTCGATGCAATCTTGGAGCTTCCGTCCAGTGGCTGACCGGTTATTCTAGCAATTCCCGGCAACAAGTCCGGATTGACATACGGGTTGATCGAACGAGCTTTTTCGTAAGCTCTCAAAGCAAGATCATTGCTCTTCAGTGCTTCCTGTCCTCTTCCGTAGATATAGAGAAGTTCAGGATCATCAGGTCGTTTTTCCAATTCCTTTTCGATTTTCAGAACGGATTCTTGTAAGAGTTTCGGTGTCGCCATTGCGGATGAGACCACGATTAAGTGGTATGCGCTTCTTGCTTTATGGAGCACTGGGGAGTTTGGGGATAGTTGCCAGCATTTGTTGTAGCATTGCTTGGCGCGTTCGAAATCTCCGCCGAGCGCATAGAAGCTGCCCAGAGCTAAATTATTATCGAACGAATCCGAGATCGAGACAGCTTCTTTGGCCGCGTTGATTCCTCCTCTAATGGCATCGGTGTTGTTTGGATTGATCGTTGCTGCACGTCGGTAACAGGTACCGACGTTGGCAAGGCGTTTTAAATACAACGGCCCGCGACCCTGTTCTTTGGCTTTGACAGTCACTTCCCAGAGGATGTCGCCCATTAAGCAATGGCAGTTTGCCAGCTCGCTATTTTCGGAAGTTTTCCATTCCTTATTGATTGCGATTCGCAATTCTTCGTATGCTTCGACTACTTTTCCTTGCTTGTAGAGAACGCGAGCCAGTCGGAATCGGCTTGGACCGCTATCCGTCATTTTTACGCATTTGCGATACTCGACGATTGCAACGGGATAGTTACCGGCTATATCGGCTTCATCAGCCAATCCTGCCCTGACAGAATACTCGTCTGGATTTTTACCAATCGCTCGCAAGCAATTGTCCAAATGCGAGTCAGCCGGCATATTTGCCGGATCTGCGTAGAGTGCTTCTCTATATTGATTGATTGCCTCGTACCATTTCTTTTTCGAGGCTAAGAGGTCGGCATAGTGTAGATGCGCGCTGGAGAGGTTCATTCGGAACGTTGCGTTCTCCGGATCTGCATTGAGCGCTTCTTCGTGTTCGCGAATAGCGTCGTTCCATAGCCCTTTGGAGCCGAGCTCTACACCCCGATTGTTGTGCTCCATGGGGTTGCGAGGTGGAGGTGTCGTCAAGACGAGACCTCCTCCGCCACCGCCACCACTTGTAGTGGCGCCGGTCGAACGGCGTCGTTTGGCCGCGTCGGCGGGACCGGCGGCCAGTAATACTATGGTAAGTGTTGAAGCGAGAAGTATTGGAAATAATTTCTTTCCGTCTCGCAAAATTATAGGACGTGTGTGATCGGCTTGCCGAGTCATTATGCGTTCTCCGCTGGACTCCCAAAAACTCTATGCACGATAGACGTGCTTAATAATCCATTTTATCGATGTTAAATTTTTCCGCCAGGATGACAAGCGGGTTTTGCCTAGTTGATCGAATTTGGGGAGGAATTTGTTAGCTAGCTTACACTTTTGCGTCCGTTTATTCTCTTCATATTGACAATTGCCTTCGAAAAGATTAAAAATTGGTAACTTCGCTTGCTGCCCGGGCGAACTGTGCCCAAATCAGGAGGGTGCAGAATGGCTAATAAATTGTTAAACTGATCTCAAGTAGCTTATAACACTTCTATTAAGGGCATTTTGTTTACGGCGTTCTCTTACTAAGGCATAGAAAACTAAGAAGTTCAGCGAATCAGCTCTAGATTCGGTGGCTCCCAGGAGGGACCAGGTGAAAGCCTATTCATTACAACTATCGGCCGTGGTCGCAGTGTTCTCCGTACTGGCTGCGACTCTGCCGGCGTCCGCTCAATTGCCTCCGGTAAATTGGGGCAAATCCGTTCACGGACCGGGCGACAATCAATATGTCGGAGATCAGCAGGGCATGCGCCATCCGCCCAATACGACTCCTACTCGCCCGCAGGTCATTCCAGCGATGGGCGGAGGTGGTGGAGGTGGTGGTGGACAGATGATGTCATATCGTCCGACTCCTAGACGTCCGAAGCCGGACATCTCACTTCAACCGATTCCGGCAGATGAGCCTGTAGTGCCGGCAGGTTTTCCACCGATTCCAGATCGTTTAGATCTGCCAGGAATAGATAACACCACAGCGATGTCGTTCGATTCGTCAGCCAGCATGGGCGGCGGTGGAGGCGGCGGTGGCGGTGGTGGCGGTGGCAGCCGAGGCGGCGGTGGAGCTGCTCCTAATCCATTCCAAGGTAAGAAACAAGGATATGCACACTTCGAGCCAGGCTCCTTCTCCGGACAGTCACGCGGAGGCGGTGGCGGCGGTGGGATGCCATCGGGCGGTGGTGGTTCAGCGCCAGCGGCTGGCGATATGAGCTTCCATCAAAACTACGGACACACGGCTCCAGGAGCCTATGCCGAGAAGAAAACCGGAGTGGGATATTACAAATGCGGCGAGACGGCCGCCCAATCAAAACCAGTAGCATTTGAAGAGTCTTTCGGATCCGATGCAGCCAACAAGCCGCCAGCGTACGCCGGCGCTACGCCTGCTGACTTGAAGAAGCTCGGTCGTGAGCCCAAGCTAGATGACAGAAAGAACGGGGGAGATTCTCAACCCGAAGCACCGATGCCGGTTCAAATTAATCAGGCCGCTACACAAGACCTGTCGTTGCCTGATGACGAATTCAAATCTCGCAGACCGCCCAGTAAAGGTGGAAAAATTGCGGGACGGGTTG
>CAZRMH010000281.1:0-11063 GCA_964600935.1 uncultured Candidatus Obscuribacterales bacterium | reverse complement strand
GAAGCTTTGCTTGTCGCCGCGCCCGAATCGGTCAAGGTCAAATTTTCGAAGAAGAAATCGAACACCCCGACGTTTGTTGAGCGGGTGCACAAGGAAGTTTTGTCTAACGGCATGACTGTTTTGCTGATGGAAAATCCAGGCACCGAATCAATGTCGTTTGCGTTCAATATCCGCGCCGGTCGTTATTTTACGCACGCCGACGAGAAGAACACTCTGGCCGAATTGGTTGCTGAAATGCTGCCGCGCGGATCGAAGCGTTTTGATAAAACCAAGCTGGCTGAAATTCTCGAGGGAATGGGAATTGCCGGGGCAATTGAATTCAACGTTGATAACTATCGGCTCAGTTTGGCTACGACACTGGTGGCGAGCGACTTCCCTCAGTATCTTGATCTGGTTGACGAAGTCCTTCGTAACCCATTGATGAGCCAGGACGAAATTCAAAAGGTCGGGGTTGAGTGGACTTCCAAGCTGGTCGAAGGTGCCAATAACACTAAGAGCGTCGCTTGGAACGCCCTGAAACGAGTCATGTATCCACCGTCGCATCCTTTTTACGAGAAAACCTTCACGGAACAAATTCAAGAGCTCGCTCAGGTCGATCGTGATGAGCTTATAAAAGCTCATGAACGCCTGATTACGCCGCATGGTTCTGTGATGAGCATTGTCGGTGATTTTAAGGTCGACGATATTCTCAATCAGATCAGAGCTCGATTCGAAAATTGGACCGGACCCACACCTCCGGAAATCGTGGTACCAGATGTGGCACTGAACGATACGCGTAAGTACTTCCAAGTAGAGATTCCGGATAAGACTAGTGTCGATGTGATCCTCTCCCATCCGACTAGTTTGCGACGCAGCTCAAAAGACTTCTATGCTGCCCGGATGGCCAATGCTGCCCTCGGTCAAGACACGATTACATCGAGACTTGGTCAGGTGGTTCGCGATCGTGCCGGGTTGACTTATGGAATCTACTCGGTCTTCTCGGACACTGCCTTTGGTGGCGCACCATGGTCTGTTATGTTGACAGTCAATCCGAAGAATATCGAGAAAGGGCTTTATCTGGTCGACAAAGTCCTCGATGAATATATGGAGCGCGGTATTTCGCAAGAAGAGCTTTCTCGTGAGATTGGTCGCGCTGTTGGTGGCTTTAAAGTCGGACTGGCGTCGTCTATGGGAATTGCCAGAGTGCTCGCGGAGCTTGAGTTCCTGGGACTTGGAACGGCTGAGCTGGACCAGATCAGTAGCAAGTATTTATCCGTCACTAAAGAGAAGGCGGATGAAGCGATGCGCAAATACTTCCTGCATAAACAGACCACTGTAATGGTCGCGGGAACGCTCTCCTGACACGCCATTACATCTGGTACTAGTGCCGCCGGTGATGCCTGTGCATTTCGTCGTCTCGATTGGCGAGATGATAAGACTGTACAGGATCATAATTTTTGGCTACCATTACTTGGCTGTCCAGAAAGCGAGCTTACCAAATGACTAACTACCAGATTTCGTCACAATATAGTTTTGTGCCAACAGACTCTTTGAGTTTGGATGGTCTCGATGATTTTCTTTGCGGTCTGATTGACGAACTCTTCCATGTTGATGCGGAAGGGCTCCAGGACACAGTTTCGAATAGAGCCGAACTGGCTCAAATCGAGCAGGACATTTTTGATGAAATCGCCAGTGGTACCAATGGGCAAGAGGAAAACAGCAATGTCGTCTCGGCGATGCCTGGATTGTTTGCTCGATCGCTAGCGTCGATTAAGTCTGTCGAAGATCGTCCGAGCATATTCGAAGGTGATACCGAAACGAATACGCTGATTCTAAAAACGAAGCTTTTGGAATCACAACTCGATTACAGAAACAAAGAACTTCTTGAGTCGGTTAGAAGAATGCAATGGTTGGAAAACGAGCTCGCTGCTCGCGAGGACCAAATCAAATACCTTCCCGAGTTGTTGAAGCGCAGTATCGATGCCACTCGTTACGAACTTGAATTGGATGATTTGAAGCTGAAACTCGAATTTCTCTCAAGTGAACTTCAAGAGGCACAAGCGCAAATGGGTGTCATTCGTAAGAGTTGGTTGGGGCGTTTGAGTCTGTGGTTGAACGCCAAGCGCGAAGAATTGCAACGCACTCAGCCACCAATCAGCGAAGTCGGCGGCTAGAGTTTTCGTTAACTAATCTCAAACGAGGTGGGACCACATACGGTGCCACCTTTGTTTTTAGCGGCGGGATGATCGGCGACCCTGCTCCAGGCTGTGATCATTTCAAAACTGCTAAACTACATTAATGAACTCGAATGCTTCGATCGTGACTCGATTTCTCTTTGTGCTGTTTCTGCCAGCCGCTATTTCCGTTTTGCTTTCATTAACTGTAGTGCAAATTGTAAGCGCTGCCGACGGGTCCGAAGACGTTGACGGACAGGACCAGTCGACTTTTATTGTGTGGTTACCGCGCGGCGATGGCACTCGTGGTCGCTATGGCGGCATAACGCCGACTGCCGCTATCGCACAGACTGAGTGGTTTATCAACGATCAAAAGGCTCGACGAAATTTGTTGGATGATAATCTCTCTCAGTCCGAAAATGACTTCAAGCTAGCCATTCAAAAGGCCGAAACCAGGTCAATGTACGAGCCGGGTGTGATTAATTCCTTTTGCGGACTCTCTTTTCTTTATCATAAGAAAAACAACATTGCCGAATCGGAGCGGGTTTATGAATACGCGATGCGGTATCTCGAAGGTGTGTCGGGCGGGCGTGATAGCGCCAGATTCGCCGACTACCTTCCCGATCTGGCATGGCTCTATAACGCTCATGGAAAGCCCGACAAGGCTGAAGTGCTTCTGAAAAGTGCGTTGGCAATCCGGGAGCGTCGATTCGGAGAATACAGTCAGGAACTCGAGCAAAGTTTGAACGACTACGCTGTTTTCTTGAGAAAGAACGGCAGAGAAACCGAGGCTCGTCATCTCGATGCGCGTATCAAACTGATTCAAAATCATCGAATCGAATAGCGGTGATACTACCTGCGGAGGCACAATAATTTGTCGACGAAAGAGGACGGCGCCGTTTTGTGGGAGCAAAACGCTGAAGCCTGGACGCAACTGGCGCGGATGGGATACGACATCTACCGGGACGGATGTAATACACCTTCGTTTCTGGAAATGCTTCCCAGAGTGCGTCGAATGAGAGGACTCGATGTCGGTTGCGGCGAGGGCGAGAATACTCGGCAGGTTGCCAGGCTCGGTGCGAAAATGACAGGAGTTGATGTTTCGCCAACCTTTATCAAGCATTGCCGTGACTTTGAAACAGATGAGAAAGCTGTTTCCTCAATCACCTATTTGGTCGCCAAGTCAACAGAATTACCATTTTTCGATCAGTCGTTCGATTTTGTAATTTCAACAATGGTTTTAATGGACATCGAAGACCTCGATGGCACCTTGAAAGAGATAAAGCGCGTTTTAAACGTGGAAGGCTTTTTTCAGTTTTCCATAGTCCATCCGTGTTTTCAAACACCGGGTATGGACTGGGTTTTCGATGAAGATGGGAAGCGCGCGGGAATTAAAGCCAGTCGTTATTTTGAGGAAGGACGAATTGATGATCAGTGGACGTTCAGCGCTGCACCAGAGGAAATCTCCAGCAGTTTTAAGCCGTTCAAAGTTGCCCATCACCACCGGACTTTAAGTCAGTGGATGAACAGACTAGTCGAGGCGGGATTTGTTCTTGAGGAGCTTAATGAGCCGACTCCGAGTGTCGAAGCGATCGAGAAATATCCGGCGCTGATTTGTATGCGCGAAATTCCGTTGTTCTTGCACATGCGCTGGAGCTGTCGGAAGTGAAGCGGTTTGTCGCCTGAAAAAAGGGTGATTGTTCTGGTCTTCCGTGTTTTAAATCTCCTCACGAAAGTGGGTAGTCAACGGCTATTCGGTTCCGCTTTTAGTTATGATTAGCCGGTCTGAAAACTGTGCATGACTAAATTAGATCCAGGCAACTCGTCTCGTCCTCGACACTTTTTTCGAATGAGCCAATGAGTAAACGCACCAGTACGATACTGATAGGCGATCTGCTGGTTAAATCTGGTCTGATTACCCTTGGCCAGTTGGCTGATGCCATGCCCATTTCGCTGAAAACGGGTCTGCCCGTCGGTCGCATTCTAGTCAGCTCTGGTTTCCTAACTGAACCTGAATTCAAAGCCTCTGTCCATGCCCAATCGCTTATTCGGGAAAACCTTCTGCCAATCAACCTGGCGATCAACTCACTGAACCTGGCTCGGCAAAAGCGGCTGACATTTGATGAGGCTCTCACCGAGCTGGGTTGGCGTTCTGAATATTATGAAACCACCAATAAGTTGGGCGATCTACTGGTCGAAACCGGCTGCATCGATAGAAAAGATCTGGAAGAGGCGCTAGATGCCTGTTTTACATCGGGTCTTCCTCTGGGCCGCGTTCTTGTCTTGCGTGGCAAGGTCAACGAGATGCTCACTTACGCGGCCTTGACCGCGCAGGTGTTGCTCAGAGAGGGTAATATCACGCGAGAACAAGCCGTCGAAGGTCTTCGCATCGTCGCTAAACGCAAGATTACGCTAGAGGAATCGCTGGACCAGCAGGGCTTGAGTTGTCGTCGCGGTCACACAATCAGGCTCGGAGAGCTGCTCATGCTCGCCAGTTTGGTTTCCGAGATTGATTTGTTGTCAGCCGTTGAACGCGGCATGCTCGATGAACAGCCGATCGGCCAGGTACTCGTGAGAGTTGGTTTGATAACTGAGCAGACGTTGGAGCAGGCTCTCTCCCTTCAGGAACTAGTCACGAAGGCTCAAATTAAGCCGCTTGATGCCGCCGAAATTCTCAAGAAGGTCCGGAAGACCGGTATTTCCGTGGAACAGGCGCTCGCGGAGCTGAGGTCGGGGGGCTCGTCACGTCTTTCTGTTTCGGATTCAATGGAAGTGCCTGAACTATTAAGAGCGGCAGGGTTGTTAGGTCATACCGAGATGATTAAGAGTATCGATTTCAGTTCGATCACCGGAAAGCCAGTGGCGGACGTCCTTACCTCAATGCATCTTGTTGATACCGACACCATGGCAGCGGCTGTGAAGTGCTGTCAGCTCCTAAAACAGGGTGAAATTAGCCAGGAGCAGTGTGTTTTTGCTCTTCAAACCTGGATAGGCTCTCGAAGCAGTATCGAAGAGATTCTCGGTCGCGTGGGCTGGAAACAAGGCGCGAAGAAATCATAGCTCGATGTTGGGTTTCGCCGGCAAGAAAAAAGCCAGCTTTGGAAAGCCGGCTTTGATGTCTGTGAGGCGGCGCGAAGCGCCTATTCGGCGATTACGACGATGTTTCCGCCTTTGTCGACGGCGGTGTTGAGCGCGCCTTCGAGCTTCTGGAAAAGTTCATCGTAGCCTACGGCATGCGCAGGGAAGGAGGCGATGCCCAGGCTCAAGGTGACGTGCCAATTTTGAGTCAAATCTGAAACACGTTCCAGACAAATCTTCGTTCTCATGCGTTCTGCCAGGATGGTCACGCCTTCAGCATTCGTCTCGGGGCAGAGGACGAGCATTTGTTCTGCACTGTACCGGGCTGGGACATCGACGTCGCGAATGGTGCGCATCACAAAGTCCGAGACACCTCTGAGTATCGAGTCGCTGACCTCGCTGCCATGGCTCTGCTGGATACCATAGAGACCGTCGACGAGGTACATCAGGAGTGTGCAATCGTGCTTGTAGCGCTTCGAGCGCTTCAGTTCGTCACCGATAATCCGAGTGATCGTATTGTGGTTGTAGAACTGTGTGACACCGTCAAGCAGCGTCAGGCGTTCCATTTCTTTAGGATCAGTCTGAGCCAGGGTGCTTTGAACATTGGTCAGATAACTGCCCTGTTCTAATTCTTTCAGGCGACTCTGTGTGTCAGCTTGAGCCTGATTGACTACGCGCCCTGTTTTTCTGAGCTGATTCAGCTTCTGCCGGAAAAGCCCTTCTCGACCCATCAAAGGTTCCTGCTGATCGCGCACGGTACGTTCTCCTCGGTATCCTACCTTTGCTTTGTATAACACATATCTCTAAATTATACTAGTTTATCCTTATCGACCGTATCACCGTGCGTAATGCTGGCTGGTGATTCGTGGATTTTCTATATGCTCCGCCGTCACTGATTTTGACATCACCCGTGGTGCCTTGAAATCTAAAATTCGAGTGTTGGGTCCGCGGAGTTTGTTGTCAAGTTGTGGTGAGGGTGTGATGGCAACTTCGGCAAAGATAGTAATTTGTAACATTGAGTTGTCATTGGGCTGATCTTATTGGTGCGATAGCGCCAGTGGTGGCAAGGGAAAATGTTTATGGGTCGAAGTTTTGATCGCTTCGTCCGTTTTGATAAACTAATTCCAATCTTGATCGCAGGACGGTTTCGTCCATTGTCAAGTAACCTGTATGAACAAGCGCACATGAATGCTCGCCTCTGACCTGGCTTTGAGGTGACCTGTCTGGAGTAATTAATGCCCTCATTTGTCAGAAGTACGTCGAGCAAAGTTCTTTGTCTCTTATTTTGTCTCCAATTAATCGCACCAAATTCCGTTTTTGCTGAGACGCCTGCTGTCGAGGCACCGGATGCGGTGCAACAACAGCAGCAACTGGATAGAGGTGAAGTTGTTGTAGGAATGGAGAACATCGGTAAAACTAAATTTGTCACCGGTCGCGTTCTTATAGATCAGCCGCCGGAAAAAGTCTGGCCTATCATGGTCAATCCATTTGAATTTCAGCAGAAGATATCTCCAAGAATGAGAACTGTTGATGTTGTAGTAGACAAATTGCATAAGTCGATTCTCAAGGTGACGATGGACACGTTCCCTATCCCGGACGTGACCTATCTTGTCGAATCCGATTACACTCGCACCGATGGCGGTGCACGCATTGATTTCCACCGTATCGGTGGAACGCTCAAGGATTTCAAAGGTCACTGGTTGATGAACCCAGCCCATCACGGCACGAAGACTGAGTTGGTGTACAGCATGTACCTCGACCCGGGGTTCTATGTTCCTCAATGGATCGTCCGCATGGGTGTGAAACAGGAATTGCCGCGCACGCTTCTGGCTCTTAGAAAACGGGTGGAAGAAGTGGTTGCTCACAACGCTTGCCTGGAAAAGAAAACGATACTAGCTGCGACACCACTGACTAAACACCACGCTGCCGCCTATTAATCGTTTAATCCCCGGTCTGACTTCGTCTTGGCATTCTGAAAGGTTTTACTGACCGTATAGACCTGTCGGCGAACGCATTGCGCCGGTAATCCGCCATGGTCAGTATGTCTGCGCTGTCAGGCCCTGAATTCACTGAATGAGCACGACAAAGAAAAACGTTGTATAACGAATAAATGCATATTGGAGGGTTTAAGCTATGTCGTTCTTCAAGTCACCAATCTCCAATAAAACACTAAGAGTTGGAATGGCTCTTGCCGTGCTGGGCTTAGTTGCAACACGCGTAGCGATAGCTGCCAAACCGCACGGAAAAGTTTCTCAGTTGAGCAAGGCAACATTGATTGCTGAGAAATCAGGCGGCGGCATCAACACCGTCTCTGGTATCACGAGCACGAGTGGTTCGGTAGAGGCTGATAGCAAACATGCAAAAGATATTTTATCTGCTGCAAAACAGTCAGTCGGCAAAGAAATGTGGAAAGGTTTTGGATTGCCAAACGGCGGACTGGGCTGCGCTGCATCATTGAGTAACGTTCTGAAAAAAGCAGGAGTCAGTTACGCATACTCTCCAGTCACTAAATCTGTTCGGCAAAAACTTTTGTCTGGTCCTATAAAAACTTCAGAGTTTGTTGTCAAATCAGGTGGTGAAAAACCAATCGACGACAGCACGCTGGCCAGTGTCGTGCGCCCAGGCGATGTGCTGGTCGCCTTCATGGACCCGCTGCCCGTCGGCAACATCGGTCCTAAGGCGCATTGCGGTATCATCGGACCCAACGGCACAGTTTTCACCAATGACTGGAACGACGGCATCTGGAAACACGCAAGTATCCACACGTATTTTGACTCATACCGCCATATTCGTGTTATTCGCCTAAAGTGAAGGGTATTAATAAACTAGTGCGATTACCCTTCGGGGTTCGAACCATCGCCCTTAGCGGAGTGTGGATCTAATGAAATGGCTAGACTCTTTGCGACAAAAGCCTGATGGCGAGCAAGAACGCGGCTTCGTCCGAATTCCTGAAGATAAGGACGATTCGCTCAAGGCTGGCGAGGCGCCGACCAAAGAGGAAATTATAAGCTCGACTTGCTATTACACCTGCAGTCGTAAGTGTTATGGCACGGTTGGTCAATCCGGAATTTGCTGCACTATTGGTGAGCGCGATTACATCATCGGACCGATCACCGACACCGAACGTTTTCTAAAGGACCTGTCTGCCAAGCTCGGAGAAAAGATCAAATTCGAGGACATCTTTGTTGAGTACGAAGAGGGTCGCAAGATGTTTCCAGAAAAATCGTGTTGGCAGGAACGAAAGAATTATCCGGCAATGCGAGTGGTGCCTGACAAAGGCCGCGGCTTTCCGTGCCAGCTGCTTTCCCTTGATATGAAATGTATGGTGCATTCAATCAAGCCGGAAGTTTGCGCTGAGTACCTTTGCGATTATTTGAAAGAAACCGTAAGTGAGCTCGAGCAAAGACTGTAAACGCTAATCGGACTGTTTAAGATTTGTTGGATTCGATAGAAGTGTTTAGTGCCGCCGTTTCGCTCCGCGTTTTCGGGCTGCTGATTTTGCTGGGCGACTTGCTGCTGCTGCCGCGCGGTCGAGAACGATATTCTCGTGAGCGCTTATGGTAACGTTTGGATCCGCTGCAGATCCGGCTGCCTCCTTCGGATACGCCTGTCCTAGCGATTTGATGCTACGCAGTTGTGTGATTAGAGCCGCTTGAGCGATTTTGAGGTTTTTGATCGATGGCGTGTGACCGTTGACCATGATGGTGACAGCGAGATTCTGTTTCCCCACGGTGGTGAGCACTCCTGCGATTGCCCGAACGCTCTCCATCGTTCCCGTTTTGAATCTATAGTTGTCGCCTGATTTGAGCAAAGAGAGAAACGATCCGTCAACATTTTCACCAGCCATATGTTTCAGCACCATATTCAGTGCGTGTGGTGAAACGGCATCTTTGCGACAAAGACCGCATCCATCGAACAGAATTGTTTCTTGTCCGCTCACTCCAATCTTCGCCAACCATCTCGACATCGCCAGCAGACCGCGTGCTTCCAGTGATAGCGAACTCTGTTTTTCTGGTGCTTTTCCGCCTGGTGGCGTTTCGACTTTCATGGATGTCAGTCCAATTGTTCTGAGCAATTGCTGCGCGTATAGATTGTCGCTCTCGTACAAAGTTGTTTTGATGATTTGCGACAACGGAATCGATTCATGTTGTGCCAGATGGTGAACTTGATCGGACCCGCTCGTCGCCACCTCGCGTCCAGCTAGTCTGACACCATGCCGGCGAAGCATGATGTCCGCGAGGGTGAGGTTGTATTCGTCAGGATTGGCTTCAGCGTATGATGGCGTCTGTGGTGCTTGCGGATGTTTCGGTTTATAAGTAAGAGCGATTCGACTCGCCCTGTCCATAAATAACCAGCACGGTCCATCAGGAGCGTTCAACAATGTGTTAAACAGCGATCCATGTGTGTTGGCCGCATCGACGACACGATAATTGTCGGTTAATTCAGCGGGACTAGCCAAATTGTGGTCGAGTACTAAATTCGAAGAGACTGGCATCCAGTGACGTCCCCAATCTTCAATTAACCATGACTGGTGGAAACCCATCTCTGTTGCCGGCGGCAACGAAAGTTTGAGCTGACCTGTGACATCACTGATGGTGCTGGCCCCGGGAATTCTCGCGGTTGCCTGTACTGCTTCTTTTATCATGTTTTGCAGCTGGCTGCGCGTTAACGTCGGGTTCTGCGATGGCAGCAAAACCAGGTTTCCATTCAGTGTGGAACCGGACATCGTCCCTTCGGCGGTGATTGAATCTTTATACGTATACGCTCCACCGAGTGTGTCGAACGCACAAGCCGTGGTAATTGCTTTCACTGTGGAAGCCGGGGTGAATCTCCGGTTTCCATTGAAAGAGTACAAAATTCTTCCACTCGGCAGTTCCATAATTTCCAAGCCGACGTTCGAATGTTGGAGAGCGGGTAGTCGCAGCCAGACTCTAACTAAATTATCGAGAGAGGAATCCTGGTTAATCGTTTCTTTTACGACCTTAGCTTGCGGCGCTGAAGCTGCGTCTGCAGCTGAAGTTGGTTTAAACCCAACTCCCATAAAGATGAAAGCAACTGCAACTGCGCAAAAACAAGAAACTATAATTGCGATTTTTTGCGTGGGCTTGAAGGTCATTGATTATTCCCGTGATTCCAAGGTCTCATTATCGCCTGCTCGATCAAAAAATGCAGCTAATCGTTATTAAATAGTGACGGTTGGCTCTAGCTGCGGCTTTCTACAAGGAGAGTTGTTCTTGATATTTTTCGGATATAAGTTTCGGTATTCGTACAGGTTTCATGGACGTGGCGCTGACAAAGACTCCCGTGTGTGAAACGCTCGTTGTCACTACTCCGTCGAGAACCACCTCGCCGCCGAAGATGACACTGGCTGGGCGAAGCTCTTCGATCCACATGTGACCGATTGGTTTATCAAATAATCTGATTGCTCCGCGATACTGGATTGATGTCGCAGCGATCACGGGAAGCAATCCCTGTTCCATGAAACCTTGCAAGGGAAAATGTTTATCGAACATCATCAATCGCATGTCTTCCATCCAGCGCAGATAAACGATGTTCGATACGTGACCGGCAAAGTCGATATCGTAGGTGCCGACCGAAATTTGTTTGATGATTTCAAAGCAGCGTTTTTTAGTTGAAGTAGGCATTAGTTTACCCGTGGAGTGCTATTGATTGGCTGTATGCCAATGGTTTAAGAGCCTCATACAAATCCAAGGTCGTGATGTTGTAGAGCAAATTTTATGCTCATGGAAACATCATTACCTTAACCCTGCCGTGACGATTGAGAGGAAACTTATATGCTATTCGGGAAAAAATCTATTATAGGAACTGCAC
>CAZRMH010000280.1:0-11082 GCA_964600935.1 uncultured Candidatus Obscuribacterales bacterium | reverse complement strand
AACTGCAGGTGGTGCCGATGGAAGTGGTTGTGCGACTGCCGGTTTTGACGCAGGTTCTGCTGCGCAGCTGCTTGCCATGCAAAACAATGTTGACAGAATCACAGAGAGGAGAACTAATCTTCTTTGCATATTCTATTGTGTGCGATTTGCCAGGAGTTCCAGAAACAGGGGGTGCACGTTTTGATTTTCTTTTTCGACATGAATGGTCAAATCATCCTGCACAATCTGAATTGTACGAAGAAGCTCATCTCGAAGCTCGCTCTGCGAAGCTGAAGACGCAATCATCTGGTGAATTGTGGTGAGTGCTCTGCCACAGCCATCGTGTTCCTTTTCCATCTCTTCCAGTCGTTCTAATAGATCGACGTCACAATGAGGACCAGGACCACCAGATTCAATAGTGATACCAGTCGGAAACAAAACCGTTTCCTCGTCCTTCAAATGTTTTTCTATTTTGTTTCGCACCTTCTCAAATATTTGACGCGCCTCGCCGAGCGATTCACTCGGAGATTCTTCCGAGAGCTCATCCACGAGTTTTGTTATGCGGGGCAGTTCTCGCCGCAGCAAACTGTGGTGGCTGCCGACAATCTCTTCAACAATTTCTTTAAAACTCGATTGCACTTTCATTGACTTGCAAACTACCTCTGAATTTACCTGTCACCACTTGAATGCCACAAGAAAACAAGGTTTAGAATCGTGGGCGCGAGAACTGCGAGCAATTGCATGGCATCGCAATTGGTATCAGAGCCCAAAACGATCAGTTTCGATGTAAGCAGTTAAAATAACAGTGTTTGAAACGTTATTCCGGAATTTCAGCTTTGGTGACGATCGAATCGACCAAACCATAAGCTTTGGCTTCTTCGGCTGTCATGATCGTGTCGCGGTCTGTGTCTTTCTCAATCTGCTCGATTGGTTGACCTGTGTGGAATGCCATGAGCTTATTGAGGTGCGCTTTTGTTCTAATGATGTCTTTTGCGAAAATCTCAATGTCAGTTGCCTGGCTTCGACCAATACCACCGAGAGGCTGGTGGATTAGAACTCGCGAATGAGGAAGAATAACGCGTTTGCCTTTCTCCCCTGCGCAGAGGAGGAAAGCTCCCATACTCGCAGCCTGACCCATGCAGATTGTCATGACATGTGGACGAATCAGCATCATCGTGTCGTAAATCGACATTCCTGCTGAGATATCGCCACCTGGCGAGTTTATATACAGCCGAATGTCCTTTTCAGGGTCTTCCGACTCCAGAAAAAGAAGCTGTGCGACGATGTTATTGGCGACATAATCGTCGATTTCAGTTCCAAGGAAGACAATCCGCTCACGGAGTAGCCTCGACCAGACGTCCCAGGCGCGGTCGCCCCTGGCTGACTCTTCAATCACGGTCGGGCTGTAGAAAAGTGGTGAATCGGAACTGGATGAGCTGTTAGTCATGGTTTTTTCTGCTGCAATTGCGGTACTAGACTTACTTAAGAGAATACATTGTCTGGGACGAGAATGCCAGGGGATGTCATACAGTCGACTCTGTTTGTCCCCAAATCTAGGTCTCTGCCAACTGTTTGCGAATTGACTTTATGTCATGAAGCAGCGCCACAGCCGATTCGTACCGATCTACAACTTCAATAGCGGTGCATTTTTTCAATATCGGATTGAGTGTCAGAGGCAATTTCGAATCCTTGTCTACCTGGGAGACCTCAAGAGGAGTGGGATCGCGACCGGTCAAGAGGAAGTAGCAGGTGCACCCTAATGCATAGATGTCGCTCTGTGGAACCGATTTCCCCCGCAGCTGTTCCGGCGGCATGTATGACTGTTTGCCGACCATCGTTCCTGTGGCAGTGCCAACAAAGGCATTGGCTGCGCCGAAATCAATCAACACCAGTTGTCCGTCTACCCGTAATACGAGATTGTCTGGTGTCAGATCACGGTGCATGACAGGCGGGTCTTGAGAGTGTAAGTAGATCAGGATTTCACAAATTTGTTGTATCCAATTTAAAACAAAACTTTCTGGTTGTGGACCTCGTTCTTTGACGAAACGTCTCAGATCTAAACCGTCGATAAACTCAATCACTTCGTAATGGTGCTCGTCTTCAACAAAGTGGTCCATCACTTTGGCAATATTCGGATGATTGAGTTTACTCAAGAGGAATGCTTCGCGATTAAACAATTCGAGTGCCTTGGTCTTTAAAGCTTCAGGCGAGTTCTTCGGTATGACTGCTTCCTTTACGATAATCTGCAATCCTTGGGAATCTTTCGCCGCGTAGATAGCTGCGGAACCTCCGCATGCCACCAACTCGGATATCGTGATGCTTCCATTTCGGAGTTTATCGTCCGGCGAAAGTGGCACGAATAGCGTCGGTGAGTATCGTGTGGAGAATTCGTCATCCCAGAGACTGGTGAAATTGTTAAAGTTCAGATACTTGATTCCCGATATAGTCGGAAATTCCAGTGCCACTTTATCCAGTGCGGGCTCTATCACCACATGCGGTGCATTAGTTATGACGGCGTAGATCAATTTTTTAAGGTCTAGTTGATCGATTTCTGTAAGTTTGATGTGAATGTCGATTGGTTTTGATGTAGTCTTTTTATGAAACCGAATTATCAGTTGATCCGCGGTTGTGCTATCGGGAGTGCTTCTCGCGAATATGATTGTACTCAAGTGATCCCATTTCCAGTGAATTAGGCCGAAGCTCTTCCAAATGAAGAAAAACGGAAGGGTGATACCAGATCGAGTTAGTACGAAATCAGGTCTCAACACATACATTATAAGAATGAAGTACAGCCCCGCCATAAACGTCGCAAGAGAGCATCCCAGCAGCGTTTCAAACTGTGAGTGACAGAAATAAGTAAATAAGAAATTGATTGCAAATAGCAGCGGTAACCACGCGCTTTTCAGCATTATTATACCTGCACTGCCGATCGGCGCCTTCAAGGCAATTTTATGAACGCCTCGTTGTTCTGTTGGAACTGAAGAACGCCGAGCAAGATTTCTCGAACTATCGGAGTTGCTCAAGCTGCCTCCTCATCTCATTTAAATCGGAATATCTTTCGACACGATCCAACTTGGTGGCATGAGACACGATGTGATTCATTTTTGCGCTCACTGAGCTGTTCAGATCAACAGGGCGAGACTCGCTTATGGGCTCAGGATCGTTTCCGGTGAGCAGGAAGTGCAAGGTGCAGCCAAGGGCGTAAACATCGCTGGCGTTCTCGATTGCGCCTTTGAATTGCTCAGGGGACATGTACGAATGTTTTCCGACGACCGTGTTGGTTTTATTTCGAGTCAGTTCTTGGGACGCGTCGAAATCCAGTAATTTTATGTCTCCGTTCTTCTCTAACATCACGTTGTCGGGTGTAACATCGCCGTGAATAATCGGCGGAGATAGAGAGTGTAAGTACGAGAGAGCCTCGCACAATGACGCACCGATTTTTGCAACGGTTCTTTCCGGCATCAAACCCTTTTGCGAAACGAGCTGCCTGAGCGTTTGTCCATCAATATATTCGATTACCAAATAACCACGCATGTCTTCGATAAAGAAATCGTAGAGGCGCACAATGCGAGGATGTGTTATGCGCCGTAAGATCGTTACTTCCTTAATCAGACCGCTAGTTGCCTTTTGAAGACCACGGTCATTTGCAGGAAGGATCAATTCCTTAACAACCACCTGCGGTGGCAGTTCCGGTATTCCGTATTGAGGCAGGAAGGTCGCGAGATAGGCGGTGCCTTGCCCTCCTCCACTTAAAACGCGCTCGATTTTATAGCTTCCGTTTAAAACCGTCCCTTCAGAGAGCGTTTGATCGATACGCAATCGCTTTTCTGTTTTGGAAGAACTCATGTCTTTGAGCCAGAGTTCTGTGTATGTTGCAATCGACTCTGATTTCGTAAGTTTAGCGTCGCCGACAATCTTGGCATGAGGAGCCCAAGTTCTTACGCACGATATGAGAGTCGTTGAGTCCATGGTGGCACGGACATCTTCCCAGAGTATTAGAACATCTTGTCCATTGTTAAATCCGAAGTAGACATAATTCGGAATGAAGCTGAACTTTTTCTGTCTGATCTCGACGACTTTTAGCCAATCCCAAGGCATGATCGCATTGAGTTGCGGATCTGCTATGTCCAATCCTTTAGCTTTTAAATCGAGCTGTGAGGCTACAAAAGATTTGCTAAGGAAAGCGGCGTTTACGAACAATAGCATGACTATGCCGCCCAGCTGAATATCCATAGCCACTCTGTAAAATGCCGAATAGAATAGCCAGACTAGCAGCGACAAAGCGAACAAACCGACGGTGCTGCCTATGACGTAGTCCGCGCTCGACAAAAGTTGAGGCTCTATAACCGGATATTTTTCGGCTTTAGCGAGTTCTGACTTCATCGCAACAGTTTCCTCTGTTCTTGACGGAAACGCCAGACGAAATCATTAAATACGAGTTAGAAAACGGAACCGCAGTTGCTTTGTGTGCTTTTGAAACCTTGGCGGGTATAGGTTTACGTTCTCATGGCGTCAAATTTCAGACCGCAGTAATCACTGATTGAAAGCTCCTTCAAAAAACGAGGATGCTCGAACCCCTATCGCTGCGTTGGTTGGTTGGTCGGATCACCGGGTCTCATCGCTATCTTCTTCTTGTTCTCTTTCAGCATCATCAACTGAAAATCCTTCTGGGTATAGCGCGTTAAAGTCTGATGCGTTCAGGTTCTCTAAAAACTCAGAAAATTCGGCGTCTTTCTCAACAGTTTTTTCTGCGTTTCCAACAGACCGATTTTCTAACATCAAACGGGCGTGAATAACTATATCTTCGCCCACCAACACAGGCGCTCCAGCTCCGGCAGCTAGAGCGATAGCGTCCGATGGTCGTGCGTCGATTGACATAGTCGTTTCATGACCGATACCGTTTTCTTTGGACAAAACAAGATCAGCTTTGTAGACCTGCCCATCTAACTCGTTGATTTGAACTTCTTTCAGTTTATAGCCCATTCGCTTAATCATCGAATGTAGCAAGTCGTGCGTCAAAGGACGCGGGGACGAAACTTTGTTTACGGCCATGCCGATTGCTCTGGCTTCGATCGGCCCTACCCAAATCGGCAATGTGCATTTGTTTTCTGCATCACTCAATAAGATAACTGGCTCGCCGCTGATTCGATCGAGTCCAATTGCACCAATTCGCATTTCAATCATTGTTCTGTTCACCGATTCGGCTCAAGGGATTCCAAATTCGCCTGCGCGGTCGCAGACGTCGTTCTTAGCCGGTTATTTGCTCGGCCTATGATTTGATAATAACAAGCGAACCGCCAGCGTGCCGTGAGCACAGGAATTCTTTATATTTTGTGCTTCTCTTAATCGCGTAAGGTCAGGTGCGTGGACAGCTCGGATAAATTTCATGAGCTAGAATGGCCGAAGGAGTTACCTGCTCAGGATGTTTTTAAACAATAAACGCAGTCGTTTTGGAGGACAGTATCTTGCTGTTCTGACTGCGTTTTTTTCCACTGTTTGGAGTGGAATCTGTTTTAGTTCTGCCAAGGCAAATGAAAGATCGGTCAATGACGTTAACGCAGCGGAAGTCATTCCTATTGTTGATTTGCGAAAGTCAACAAATCAACTAACAAAGCCTTATGCTTCATTTCCAGAGTGCTGGGGAATCGATTTCGACAAGAAACCAGCATCGTCCCTGCGTGGTACGAAGTACAGTCGTCCAGGTTCCCATCTTCCGGCTAAAGCCACATATGGAAAGGCGTCATATTGGGACCACTTCAGGCCCGGGCATCAGTTTCCTCACTCTAAAGAAATTTTGACTGCGGATGGGCGCATGATGGCTTGGTACGGCGAATATTTGAAACAGTTTGATGAGTCGCCCTATTTGTCTACAGATCGCGGAACGAGATTTCGATTTGTTTTAATTCGATCTATGGATACTCCAATTTGTATTAGCGTCGTCCAAGAATCCGGTGGCAAGGCTTCAATTTATGGGCGACAATCGATCGGAAAGATAAGATGCGCTCGCGAATGGCGTTCAGATCTCACGACTGTTCAACTAAATTCTTTGAAGTCAAAACTCAAATCGCCAGCGCTCTGGATCCCGGATTCGGAGGATTCACTATCTCGGCACGGACAGGACGTTTCGATTTGGATCGTGGAAAAGTGGGATGGAATAGAATATCGGCATATCGAGCAATTCTCGCCGAAGAGTGGCGCAGTGCAGGCATTTGGAACGGAGCTTCTCATCCTGTGCAAACTGTCAGCTGAAACCTAAGGACAAGATTATCATAGTTCTCGATTTTCTGGTGATACCGCCTATAGTGACAGTAATAATGACGATATCGAAATTTAAGGTACTAAGCGCTTCTTGAGATAGAAGCGCTGATGACCAGTCGGATAATCGTCCAGCGTTCCAAAAACTTCGTAGCCTAGCTTCTCATAAAACGGGAGCGCCTGAAAACTGAATGTGTCCAAGTGAGCGAACGTGCAGGAGCGTGAGACGGCTTCTTCTTCAGCTAATCGAACTAGCCTGGAGCCATAACCCATTCCGCCCAGCGTCGGATCAACAGCTAATAGTCGAATGTGCAACCAACCAAAGTTTGTGGAACCTGATAATCCGCCAACAGTTTTTCCTTCGGCAGTTCGTAAGACAATCGTGATTGGTTTAGGATTCCACTGAACTCTAACGTCGTCGTTGCGTTGATTTAAGAGCGCTGTGATTTCATCAGCGTTCTGATCGTTTGCGTCGATAATTTCGAAGCTAAGATCTTCCATTCAAGACTATTTCTTCGGTGGTGGCTTTTTGAAGCTGTAATCAATCAGCTGAGATTCTGATTCCATACTGGCAGTTTTCGACGAACTCTTAATCAGACCGATGTAATCCGCGTACCAATAACTCATGTTAATCGGCATTCCACCTTGAGTTCCGACGACGTTGACTTTCATTGCCTGAAACTTTCCTGCCGGTGTAACAACTTCCTCGGGACCGCTAACAGTCGAAACGTTATCGATGTCGACACCCAGGTTACCTTTGCCTTTCCATGGCCATGTGTCATCTTTCTTCAACGGGTTCGTCAGCAAAACGCGTTCAGGAACATATTGCACCTGCATTTTTTCTTCGTCGCCAAACTGTTCTTTCTGCCATATTACTTTGGCTTGCTGTTTCGTATACCACTCATGTATTGTTTTCATCGAGGGACTAGTGGTATCAAGTTTCCACCAGATTGTTTTGTCAGGTTGCTCTTCTGCGCTAATCACCTGGATTTTGAAATCGTCGGGTTTCTTATCCATCGGTTTGCCGTTGAATTCAGATTTTGTGAATGTATATTTCCACCACCACTCGATTGGCTTGCCTTCCTGATCTTTGATGCGCACCGGAAAATAGTCCGGTATGTGGACCACTTTTTTAACGGGCGGTTTGTTCGCCGCTTCGGCACTCATAATCGCGGTCGTCGATAATGACAGTACCGATACAAGAATAGTTTTTAGCATCAATCCACCGCCTGATTCGGGTTGCAGAGAAGATTTTACCTGATCTTCTTCTTCTGCACTACTTCGACTGCATGATTCATCGCATACTTCGTATAATGGGCGAATATGGAACCGAGTTCAGAAATTCGCTAGTCATGGGGATTGAATTTATTCACATCCGAAAGATATGAGCGTCTTGCCTGCTACTTATTTAACTAGCAAATTCAAAATTGAGTTCACAACATTTTATGCTTTTACCAATCATCCAAACTGGAAATCCGATACTGCGAGCGGTGGCACGCGCTCTGACACTTGACGAGATTAGGTCAGCAGAGTTGCAAAACCTGATAGAGAGTATGAAGGAAACGATGCGTGCCGCGCCCGGGGTAGGACTGGCGGCGCCCCAGCTCGGAGTATCGCTTCAGCTGGTCGTTATCGAAGACGATGCAGACGTAAAAACTAAGCTGAATGAAGAAGAGTTGAATCTTCGTGAACGTACTCCGGTTCCGTTTCACGTCCTGATAAATCCGACGATGAAGGTCATTGGAGAGGAGCGCGTGGAATTCTTTGAAGGTTGTTTGAGTGTCGCTGGGTTTTCCGCGTCAACGCAGCGCTTTCGTCGCGTCTCCGTTACCGCTCTCAACGAGCACGGCGAAGAGTTCACAAAAGAGGCGACCGGATGGTATGCGCGGATTATTCAGCACGAACTGGACCATCTCAATGGCACCTTATACATCGATCGAATGGACTCAAAGACATTTGCGACAGTGGAGAATCAAGCTAAGTTCTGGTCCGGGAAAGTCACAAGGTAAGCGACCCATTCTTATCGATTCGGTCGCTGATTAGGCTAGAGTCGGTTGGAGCCCGTCCTTAACTTCATCCGCGGCTTCGTTGTTCTCTGATAGATTTCCAGTCGTTTCTGGAAGACGCATGGTTAGTAACATGCCGAGAAAGTAAACTACGGCTACCGACGCTGCCGCAAAAGCATATGACCCTCCGAAGACACCGATCAGATGCCCACCTCCGATCGCGGCTGCGGCTGCTAGAATTCGTCCGAAGCCGAATGTAAATCCAGATGCAGATGCACGATAGGCAATAGAGAAACTCTCAGGGATGTAGACGACCAAAACAACAAACTGCATGATGCCGAAATACCCTACGACGAAGCACCACGCAAGAAGAGCCAATCCAAAGGTTTTCACCGTAAGAAACATCAAGGTCGCGCTCACCCAACATCCAAGGAATGAGAGTTGAAGTAATCGTGCTCGTCCAAATTTCATTAAGAGAAGTGGTGTTGTAAAACACCCGACAATGTTTCCAATACTCACAAGAGTGCTGCCAAGGCTGCGTTCTTCGACAGCGATTGTTCCTGTTAACTGGTTAATCCATGGTGAGATCCACGAGATACATCCCCACCAGCCGATGATTGCACATGTTGCGCAAGAAGCAGTTATCCAGAGTTTGCCACCATCTTCACTCTTTAAAAGCGTAACCAATGGAAGGTCGGCGACAATTTCTGACAATCTTCGATGCGACTTTCTCTTAGCGTCTTCGATGCGTTTTTGTTCTTCAAAAGATTCTGATTCCTTAAGTGTAAGTCTGAAGTAAAGTGCGAAGAATGCAGGAACCAATCCTGCGACAAATAGCCAACGCCAGCCGTATGGACCGAGAAGCGCATTGACAGCTGCGCATCCCATTACGCCGAAGCAAAAGGAACTTTCAACTGTGGCGATCGCCCAGATTCTAGTTGCTTTCGCTTTGAACGCTTCTGATACCAGAACGCAACCGAGTCCGATTTCTCCGCCGACGCCGACGCCAACGAGAAAGCGATAGAACGCGAGTTCTTGCCATGAATGGCTAATCGCGCAGAGCCCTGTCGCCAGTGCGTATATAAGAATGGTGATAACCATTGTTTTTGCGCGTCCGATCCGGTCTGCGATCATCCCGAAGCCAATTCCGCCGACTGCCCAACCGAGCATGAAAACTGCGACGACGATAGAGCCGTACCAACCGATTTGAGCATCGTTTTTGGAGTTGATCAATTCAGACATTGCTGGATACATTGCGATGAAAAAGATGGTGGCATCTAAAGCGTCAAATGCTTCGCCTAACCAGGCAGCGATTAGCGCTTGCCACTTCCCTTGTTGTTTGTCAGGCTGCGTTGATTTTGCGACATTGGTTCTAATTCGCTGGATGGTTGGTTGATTCATTCTCCGGGACCTTCGTGACAAACTCATGGAGGAGCTTATCCGTGGAATAATCGGGCGGCAATGGCAAAATTACGCAATCGTTCTGATTATTTGCCTCGCTACATTTGATATTGTGAAATAGCATGATCTTTGAACGAGATCGCCAGCCCGGCTGGTGTATGTGTCGATGTGACAATCAGCCGTTTTGATTTTGGAAATTGGAAGTTTGGGTACGCGACACCGTCCATGGTATCACCAACAACTTATACGTTTGCAGCGCTATGGTCGGACTGATGCCGGCAGGTTTAAAACTAATAGTTCAGAGCCTGGTCCTTTGTCTTTCCCGGCAGATAAATAAAGCTTATGGCGGGCCGATCGGCTGTCGGATTGAAAGTGGAGAAGGCAGAACTTTTTTTGTGAGGTTGCCGCAATGTCACCCTCTTCCAACGCCACATAGCGCGGAGGAAGAACGGTTGGTTAAAGTTCAAAACGGCTAAGGACTGATTTAATGATAATTACCGCCGCTATTTTTTGAAGTTTTAGGAACCAAATCGAAATAAAAGTGGAAAAATCGCCCTGCCCACTCGATTTGTGGCGCTGGAATGTTCAGCTAGTTCAGGGTCTACAGTTTTTTTGCGTCATAATGCTTCATTAACCGTTTTTTCGTGCCACCACTCTGATACCATTGGTTAACTAGAAAAACGACGAGTGTTGCAGGTTCAGTGCAAACGACGGTCCAGAGGACGTCTGCCGCGACCCGTCTAGAGAGGATAGAAATTTTACATGAAGATTCTTGTTCCATTCGATGGTTCGAGGGACGGGCTGTGCACAATTCAGCTTGTTGCGTCTATGGCGCTGGTTCCTGGTAGTCAGATCACTGTTCTACAGGTGGTCAATCCTGGGAGCACATTAATGTCTTTGGTCGATCCCAGTTCTGAACCGATCAGGTATCAGGAAATTATCGCGGAACGCTCGAAGCATCTCACCGATATCATCCATGAGTTGTCAATTTGGCAGCCTCATTGCCGGATCGATTTTAAAATTAGCTTCGGAAACGTCACTGAAGAAATTTTGAAGAATGCAAATGAAATGTCCAGCGATTTGATAGTAATCGCTGCGCACGACAGAAGCATGATTAAACGTATGTTTCTGAGTAGCGTTTCTAGTTCCGTTTTGAACAACGCAGAGCGTCCAGTGCTTGTTGTGAAGCCTACCAATGATGTCGCGTTGGGCCGAATGGGTAGCCTCGGATATCGTGTAATGGTGCCGATTGATAATTCGATCAATTCGTTTGATACCATTGAATGGCTAAGCAGTCAGGCTTGGAGAGCCGGTACCAAGTTCAAGCTCCTGCACGTGATTCCTGAATTTAAAAACCTGCTCCGACAGCACGAAGTGCCCGAAGATCTTGAAGTGCTGCATCAGCAGTGGATCCGGGTTAAAGAACGAACGATAGCGATGA
>CAZRMH010000279.1:0-11135 GCA_964600935.1 uncultured Candidatus Obscuribacterales bacterium | reverse complement strand
AAAGCCACTCAGAGAGTCCCCTTCTTGCCCCCCCCTCGTTCAAGAGCGACCCAAGTATGAATCCGGATCATTGGCTGGCAATTTATTATCGTGCACTTCATCGTGTGGATCCGGTCCGTGAGGATTTCTACCGTGCGGACCAGGACCATGCGGGTCGTCAGTAATGTCTTTGCCTGGATCTCTATCTCTATCTTCAGGACGTTGATCGGCAACAACATACTCCGACGTGTGTCGAACCGCAGCATTAACCGAGAATCCCTCGAGGTCGAGAGTGTTTGATGAGGCTAACATAACTAATCCAGCCACTAAGTGTTGAAACATACGATTAGACCTCCATGAAGTTCTTTGACGTTAATGTAATTTCGGGTTTGATTCTTCTTCCTGATTGCCGAATTGCTTCAGGCGAAGATGTACTTACCGTCACGATTTGCACCATCGAGGCGGTCTATTCTTCTTAAATGTTGCTACTCAACGAATCGCAGACGATGGGTCAAGGGCAGCTTCACTAAACATGCTTCTGAATCTGATCGGTGAAACACCATACCGCTGGCAAAACAATGTACTGAACGAACCAAGGCTTTCAAAGCCGATTTCACCGCAAATTTGCGTCACGCTTTTGTCGGACTTTTTGAGCATCATCGACGCTCGACTGAGCCGACAGTTGGTTAAAAACTGATGAGGACTTTCGCCGAACATTTGGGTGAAACAACGCTGAAAATGAAACGGCGAGAAGCCAACTGTTTCTGCCATATTTGGTAGAGTCCAGTTCTCATCCAGGGCCGAGGAAATGTAGTCGCGGGCTCGGTAGAGTCGATCGAACATCAACAGCTTTGTACTAGAACGTTGAAAAGGCAGACCCTCAGCAGTAAAAACGTCCGCCCGATGCACATGCAAAAGCCTCAGTAAAATGATTTTGAACTCTTCATGCAATTCATCCTCGGCTGCGGACTCGAAAAGAAGCGAGCGAATCCGCATGAGTCTTGGTGTTACGATGTTATCGTTTTTACGAAGTCGCTCGAAAAAATTAATCGGCAACCGATTGCTCGACAAGCAATCAAAATGTAGAAGATCCGCATCTCCAATCTGTGTCGATAAAACTTCCTTGGCAAAATCAACATCAAAAAATATAGTCAGAGACTCAATCTCCGGCGTTCCTTGCCTGCCGTGGTCGAATGTCTTGCCGTCGTTTAAAATCAAATATGATGTCTCATCCAAGACGACTTTTGGACGATGATCCATTTGAAAGGTCTCCTGACCTTTAAACACGCATCGCAACGAAAGCAATGCGCTGTTTTCCATACACTGAGACTCGAAGCCGTTTCTCTCGCGACACCAGACCACGGTTGCCGAAGATTTCGGCGGTGACATAAGTTTGACTTCGGGATTTTCGTCCGACGGGAATCCCCTCAAAATAGTTAACGATAAACCATGTCCGAATGGCCCAGAGTTTGTTTTCATTGTCAATTTACCCAACGCGCCGCCGAAACGCTGATTGCCGCGCGCTCCGAAAGTTTTTCTCTATATGCAATATGCTAGAGAGAAACCATGACTAATGGATGACTAGAGATGGCTAATTCATGACTAAACCGCTGGTGGGTCAATCGGCACAGAAAAGCAAAATTTACTGCCTTCTCCTTCGCGGCTCTCAACCCAAATTCGGCCGTGATGTTTCTCTACCAGAGCTTTGCAAATCGCCAAACCCAGACCAAAGCCCATCCTTTTGACGTCAGCAGGTTGCGCCAATTGTCTGAATCTTTCAAAGATCTGGGACTGCTGTTGGAGCGGTATTCCAGGACCGCAATCGACTACCTCGAATTTCGCGTCCACGCCGACCATGCCACCCGTCACAACCACTCTCGAATTTTTCGGAGAGTATTTGATCGCATTCGAGATCAAATTGATTAGGACTTGAATGATTCGCCCTTCGTCAACAGTGATCGAGTCATTGGTGAAATCAGTTTCGATTGCAATCGCGCTTTCCTCATCAGGATTTTGTACCGCACTGACTGCATACTTGATGATTGTGCCAATTGTCGTCGGCTTATAATCCAGCTCGATATTTCCGCGGTCTGCGTTTTCAGACTCAAGCAATTTTTTGACTAGGGAATTCAGGTACTCAATCGAGTTCACCCCCTGACTAACAAGGGTTGCTCCTCGGTCTGACAATTGACCATAGGTTCCTTCTGCCACCATCTCAAGTGTCATACGAACTGAGGTCAGTGGTGCCCGAATATCGTGACTCACCATGGCGATCAGGTCATGGCGTAATTGTTCGAGCTTCTGCCTCTCGGTTATGTCTTGCACCGTTATAAAAAGCATATCCTCACCGAACATTTCGAGAGAATTGACATAAATCTCCACTGCGAAGCTCTCGCCGCTTTTCTTTCGTCCCATCAGCCGAGAGGGGCTTTTCGTTACCTCAACCTTATTAAGTCCTGGAAAAACAGTGACGATCGGTTGTTTAGATAATTCCACGTCAGTGTATTGAAAATAATCGCAGGCAATTTTGTTGATTGCCTTTATGCGCAAATCCTTTTCAATCATTATCAATCCAAACGGAAAGCTTGCAAGAAATTGGCGAATCCAAAACAAGAGTTCTTCTTGCCGCTTGATCAACTTGTGCTCAGAGTCTTTTAGAGTCTTAATTTGCTCGGACTGCTGAGCAGTGAGCGCGCGCAAATCGTCAATGTTCATACCTTCGCTCGGCTCAATTCGATCGTTCACGACCGTCTCCATTAGAATAGAGTTTAACTTAGCATTGCAACGCATAACACTTCAAGATTAATATGGCCGAAGTGAAAGTGGAAACAGAATCGCATGTCATCCGATCAATCGACAATCTGCCAGAAATGTCAAAAACAGAAGGTCGATAACGTGCCAACCGGCTCACTCACATCCTTCATGTTTCAAGATATGCGTTGCACATGTGAAGTCGAGGTCGCGCCCGCGGAAACTCGAGCGGCACCAGAACTTGATAGATGTCCCAATTGCGAAAGAGTTCTTTTAGAACGAGCCGGAAGCTTTACTTCATTCCTATTCCAGGATCTATGCTGTCGCTGTGATGAGGGCTTACCAGTTCCGAGAAAAAAAATTGGCAACGGACCTCATCTGTTGACCAGATTTCAACGTACCGACTCACCAACGAAGGTCGGCTTAGCAGGAGCAAATCGCGATTGGAAACGTTTCGATACCGAAGCGTTGGTTGAACTAAAACAGAATGAAATTATCGGCGGCTATAAGCTACTCGAGCAGATTGGTCGCGGAGGCATGGGAATTGTATTCCTGGCAGAGTATTTGGCGCTCAATCGCACCTGTGCCCTGAAATTCCTGGCACCATCTTTAGTATCAGACCAGAGTTGGATCATGTTTCAAAATGAAGCCAAAATCGTCGCTGGCCTCAATCATCCTACCATCTGTCAAATTTACGACATGGGCGTTCACAACGGCCGATTACCATTCTATGCGATGGATTATTTGACAGGAGAAAGTCTCGAATCAGTTCTTTTAAAACAGAGAACTCTTTCCGTCGGAGCAGCCGTCGAAGTTTTTCTCAAAGTCGCGGAAGGACTGGCATATGCCCATCAACACGGTGTCATTCACAAGGACATCAAACCCGCCAACATAATGCTGACGCCAGGTACGGACGGTCAGGTCGATATCAAAATCTTAGATTTCGGAATAGCTGAACTCGTAGACAATAGCGAACCAGACGATGACAATAAAGTTTCTCCGAATGATGTTGTCGGAAGTACTCTCTACATGAGCCCTGAGCAGTTAAACGGAGAGAAAGTTGATCCGCGCTCAGACATCTACAGCATTGGTTGTTCACTCTTCGAGACATTAACAGGCGAAACACCATTCACAGGTAGTCGCGATGCACTGATCAAGTCTCACAATAATGATGAGCCACCTACTCTGAAGCAACTAACGGGCATGGATTTTCCAGAGGCGCTGGAAGGAATAATCAAAAAAGCGCTTGCGAAGAATCCCAGCGACCGCTACCAGAGCGCCGATCGGCTCGCCGAGGACCTAGGAAGACTTCTTGCAAAAAAAGCAACTGTTGATGAAGTGCCAATGCTCTTGAAGGAACCGGCTGAGCCCCTTGGGATGGACGGCCGGGTCGGAGTAGCCCTGGTCCTGGTAGCTACGGGAGTTTGCCTCGGCTTGGGTTATCTTGGCGTTTCCTTCATAGTGCATTCACTAACAGCAAACGAGCCAACCCAAAGTGATGCCGTAGCAAAATTCTCAACCAGAAAAAGATCGGTCGCGAGCGCAAAAACTCGACAATCAAAAACAAATCAGTTGACACCGATGAAGGAGACAGATAACGACAGCTATTACCAGGACACTCTTGAAAAAACGAGTGAACGATACACAGGAATAATTTCCGACGCGAAAAGCTATGTCGCAGCCGGAGTAGCTCTTGCACAGGTAGAAGACGCTGACCCGGCAATCAGAAACCTGGAAAAAGGCCTACGATTAAATCCAAAACTCTGGACGCCAAAGATTTCTGATGAACTGGCAAAATGCTACATCGATGTTGGAAAGTTTGACCAGGCGTTAGCAGAATTGAACAAGGGACTGGAAAAAGAGCCAGATCCGTTTCGCTACAGGCGAAAAGGACAACTAATGTGCCAATTAAATCGTTACGACGACGCCATCAAGGAGTTCAACAAAGCCATAAGTTTAGGCGGAGACGAGTATTGGTGCTACTTCGATCGAGGCTGCTGTTATTCTAATATGAATCAAAACGACAAAGCGATTGCTGATTTCACAAAACTAATTTCATTGAGACCGGACCACGCAATCGCATTCTCACTAAGGGCCAAGTGTTACAAGAAAATTGGTCGACTGGACCTCGCGAAAAAAGACCTTGCCGCCGCAGAAAAGATTGGCAAGACTGAGATGGGGGCCGATTAGAAACAGTTACACGGACCGAAAACCGTTTATTCTTGATCCTTCTTTTTCATTGATTGCTTCAACTTTTCGAGCTCATCGTCGAGCGATAAGTTCTTCAAATCTTCTTCAGCCTTTCGCTCCGCGCGACTCTTATCGCTAAGTTCGTTGAACGCTTCGGCTTCGAAAATTTTATTTTCCATTCGCTCGATGGTCGCATCGCTCTCATCGTAATCAGGAAGATTGGGTGGCGGCGGCATGGGAACGCCATGCTCTATTCGAAAGATTGCCTTTTTCAGATCAGCTTCGATGTCATTTTGTGCCATCAAATCTGTTTCAAATTCTGCAATGGTCAATTGCAGTTGACGAATTCGATCCTCGACCTGTGCCACGAGATCCGCTTGATTGGAGGCACTCGCAGAGTCCAATCGTTTACTCCAGGTGGCGAGTTCTTCTTTCGCTTTTTTCAATTTTTCTTCGAGAAGTTTCTGCGCTGTTACCGATTCAACTAAAGCGTCGTTCAATTGGGCCAATTCTTCGGACATTCAAATCTTCCTCTTTCAAATTTTCATCAGCTTTTAGCAAAGTTTTAAATCAATCCACAAAGAAAATCGGGCAACCTAATGTCGCGGCTCAGCCTGTGCATGTCGAGCTTTCTCCAGATTGATACCTATTATGTAATCCTCTTCAGTCTGCCCCTTCGGACGAAGCGATGGAAATCTGTAGCAAAGCTCTCCATCATCTGTAACGTCAACCTGGCAAACTCCAGTCATCGACAGGCGTTCGAACGCTTTCTTGGCGTCACCTATACTGATTTGTGATTCGAGCGCGGTTTCGCTGACCGTCAAGGAGCCGTGGTTGGCCTTAGCTCGAGTGAGAATCAGCTGCTCTTCTTTCAGTTCTTTTAGAGCCTTCCTCTCCTCCAATCCGCCTTTGAATAGGAACCAGCCCCACACAACGAAGCCAGAGAGGAACGTAATCAATCCAAGTTGAGATGAAACGCCATGCTGCGTTGTTCCGGTAATCAATTCCGATATATACGTCACGATCAAGCCGCCGTTGAAGAGCATCATCAGAATGCCCGCTACAAAGGCAAATTTTTTGCCTCGTGGGCTGGGCGCTCCAAGCTTTCGCTGAAGTTGCGATTGCGTGATTTCGGTAGGCAAATTGTCCATGCTCATCTTGGCTCCTGTTTCGACAATTATGAACTTAAATACCAGTATGGTCTACAAGCGCCAAGGCACCGCCGTCCGGTGCGCCACTTAAGCGGTATTCAGGAAGTCCGGCATATTTTAGTGTAGATTTCCTAAAATGAGCAACATTGCGTCTCTCCAGCTGGAAAAGCTGGCCGAGCGTCGAACTTCTCGACGCTTTAGAAAACTTACTACGACCAGACCACTGGATGGCATGCAGATCCTGCGTGACGGACGAGCTCTTGTAAACTTCTCATCCAATGACTACCTCGGGATATCACAACACCCGCTCCTGAAGCAGCGCGCCATCGCATGGATGGACGAGTATGGCACCGGATGCGGTGCTTCACGTTTGGTGACCGGAAACTTTGAAATCTTCGATCAGGTTGAAGAAAAACTGGCTCGATTAAAAGGAACGGAATCCGCGCTGATCATGGGCGCCGGTTATCAAACTAATTTGAGCTTGCTGGCTGCAATAGCCAACCAAAAAAGTTTCATATCCTGCGATCGATTGAGTCACAACTCGTTGTTGCAGGGCGCGATGCTAAGTCAAGCGAGATGGTCGCGCTTTCACCACAACGATCTCTCAGATTTGAGGAAACGTTTGCATTCAGCCGCAGCGAAAAATGCTGAAAGCCGTTGGATCGTCTCGGAATCAGTATTTAGCATGGACGGCGATGTCGCAGATTTAGACCAACTGGTTGCTTGTGCCCAAAACGAGAACGCGCAACTTTTAATCGACGACGCTCACGCAACGGGCGTGCTCGGCAAAAATGGCATGGGACTTACATCTTCAAAACCAGAAATTGACCTGATTGTAGGCACCTTCGGAAAAGCGCTGGGAAGCTATGGTTCCTACATCGCTTGTTCGAAACAAATGCGCGATTATCTAATCAATTTCTGCGGTGGACTTATCTACTCCACAGCGCTGCCACCGCCGGTCCTCGGAGCAATCGACGCCGCACTGGACCTAGTGCCGACCCTCGATCAAGAGCGCAGGCGACTTTCTGAGATTTCTGATTATGTGCGCAACCGATTGAACGATTTCGGTTTCTCAACACTGAATTCAAGCACGCAAATAATTCCAGTCATCACAGGCAGTGAGAAGAGCGCTCTAAATTTAAGTAACCATCTCGAAGAGCGTGGAATTTTAGCGTTGCCGATCCGCCCGCCGACAGTTCCCGACGGCACTTCACGTATTCGACTATCACTTTCTGCTGCACACACGGATCAACAATTGGAATCTCTCATTTCCGCATTCAAAGACTGGGGGCAGGTCAGATGAAACAACGCATGTACGTCTACGCACAGCATGGCTGGGGCTGTGACTCATCAGCATGGCAAACATGGCATCCATATCTGCCGGAAGAATGGGTCTTCGAGACAGCTGAGCGCGGCTACTTTGGACGAACGGCGACGCACTCTCCTATGTGGCCGGTTGAAACCTCGGCACTTCGAATCGTTGTCGCTCATTCATTCGGACTCCATCTTGTCGCTCCGGATATACTGCGTGCCGCCGATGCGCTTGTAATAGTCTCTGGTTTCAAACGTTTTCACATCACTGAAAAATCGGCTTCGGTTCGAGCTATCCGCCGGATGCAACTGCGGCTTCGCGACGATGCAACAGGGTTGCTACAAGAGTTTTACGACCAATGCTATGGCAAGCATGCATTTGAACCGTCGAAACCTTTGGAAATTCCTAAACCAGTCGGTCACGTTTTAGCCAACGACCTCGAGCTTCTAAACACTAGCATTGTGGCGCAGTCGGAGTTAGCACGCATCCCGACTATAGCGATCCTCCACGGCGATGCTGACGCAGTAGTGCCAATGGTGCACGCGGTTCAGCTGGCTGAACTTTTGCCAAACAATAGCAGATTGGCATTCTGTCAGGGCGCTGAACATGCACTTCCATTCACGCACCCGGCCTGGTGCATCGAGCAAATTAGAATGCTGCTGGCAAGCGAGCTCGGCGTCCACTCTGCAGTTTCAAACACCGCGAGACTCGCAAGTCTCGCTCAGGTATAAGGAGGCGAGGTGCGATTATGCTGATGCTTGGACAATCCATAGTGGCAAACAAGTTTGGCCAAGCCGCCCAAACTTACAATGAGAATGCCGACGTTCAAGAGCGTGCAGCACTGTTTCTGGCTGAAGGTCTAAAGCGCGTCGCGCCTCATGTTCCGCCCGGACCCATTCTTGAAATTGGATGTGGCACAGGTCTTTTTTCTAGACATCTTGTCGAGCAATTCAGTCAACGAAAAATTCTTCTCTCGGACATATCCCCAGAGATGGTGCGCTCGTGCAAAGCCCATATCGATTCACAAAATCTAAAATTCGCAGTTCTAGATGCGGAAACCAGCCCTCACTGGGGGCAGCAGTTCGCTCTAATCGCATCAGCGTTTGGAGCACAATGGTTCAAAGACCTCAGCACCACATTTGATGGCATCTATAATTCGCTCCTGCCTGGTGGATGTTTCATATTCTCGGTACCGACGAATGAAAGTTTTTCCGAATGGAAAAGTCTATGCTCACACTCCCACCTCAAATACACCGGCAATAATTTGCCTAACGAAGCAAAATTCAGAGCATTCTGGAGTCAAAGAACCAAATCATTCGAAATCCGCACAACTCGCATTCAGACTAGACATGCGAGTTCCATTGAATTTTTCCGGTCACTGAAGGGAATCGGTGCCACCACATCAACAACCCGAGTCTTTAAGACAGATTCTTCGACTGTTGAAGAATCAGCGGTTCTTAAACAGGCGACCAATCTTCGCCGCATCATCAAACAATGGGACGAATCTGCAAATGGATCAATCACAGTCACTTACGAAGTGATGTGCGGGATCGTGAGGAGGGAGCAGTGAAAATACCTGATCGACTTTTCGTAACTGGAACGGACACCGGCGTCGGCAAGACTGTCGTCTCCGCAATGTTGAAGGTGGGTTTAGACGCTCACTACTGGAAGCCGATTCAATCGGGCAGCGACGAGGGAACGGATAGCGATTGGATCGAATCGGTGGCAACGAACCCGCTGGATCTGTTGCAAACGAAAGTCGTACCTGAAGTCTACAGTTTACGCGCCCCACTTTCTCCGCATGCAGCAGCGCGTCTAGAGGGCATTCGAATTGACCTAGATCCGATCAACCTTCCTCGGATTTCGCCACTCATAGTCGAAGGTGCCGGCGGTGTTATGGTGCCAATCAACGAAAACAAACTGATGCTCGATTTGATTCAGAAATTTTCGCTGCCCACTGTCGTAGTTGCTCGCAGCGGTCTTGGCACGATCAATCACACACTGCTGACCGTTGAAAAACTGCTCAGCGCAGGCGTCGACGTATTCGGCGTCGTGATGAACGGACCGCGAAATAGAGCAAATAAATCGGCGATCGAACACTACGGAAATGTCAGAGTGATAGCGGAAATTCCAGAACTAGAGTCATTCTCGTTCGATGTATTGCTCGATTTATTCAATCAGAACTTCACAGCAAGTTTAGATACGACGTTCACACCGGATATGGCGGTCAGGTCAGCAGAAAACTCACCAGCAGCAGCGATGTCGACGATGACGATAACAATGAAGACAACAGAATCGAACACGAACAACGAGGTCGACGGCGGCATATTCGCCGCACCTCCAGGAGCGCTCTCCGTATAATGAACACCATCGCCGCGAGACTGACAAACTCCGCCACAGCTTCAGGGCTTCACTCCGTTTGGCATCCATTCACGCAGGTTAAAACAGCAGACCCGCCGTTAAAAGTCGAGCGAGGCCAAGGCGTGTACCTGCATTTAGAAGATGGACGTCGCGTCATCGATTGCATATCCAGTTGGTGGGTAAACCTTCACGGTCACGCCAACCCAGTAATCGCGCAGGCGATTTACGACCAGGCATTGATGCTGGAGCATGTCATTTTCGCAGGATTTACCCACGAGCCCGCCGAGCGTCTCGCGACCAGATTGTTGGAACATCTACCCGAAAATATCAAGCATGTTTTCTTTTCCGACAATGGCTCGACTGCAGTTGAAGTCGCGTTGAAGATGGCATGCCAGTTTTGGCACAACCAGGGCAAACCGCGCACTCGCTTCATTGCCTTCAATGGTGGTTATCACGGCGACACGTTCGGTGCGATGTCGGCAGGCAAGAGTTCCAATTTTTTCAACGCCTTCGAACCTCTGCTTTTCGCAGTCGATACGATTCCATACCCGTCCACATTCGATCGAGATACAGAAGTTGAGAACAAGGAAGAGCGCTCAATCGCTCAGTTTCGAGATCTATTAAAAACCAATCCCGATTCATTCGCAGCGATCATTTTAGAGCCACTGATTCAAGGTGCCGCAGGAATGCGCATGTGTCGACCGCAGTTTCTGCATCGACTCCAGCAGGTAGCTCGCGAGTTCGGCGTCATCACGATCTACGACGAAGTGATGACTGGATTTGGTCGAACAGGGGAGATGTTTGCCTGCAGCAAATCTGGCACCACGCCTGATATCATTTGCCTTTCAAAAGGAATTACCGGCGGATTTCTGCCTCTTTCGGTAACGACTGCTAGCGCAGAAATATTCAACAACTTTCTGGACGATGATATACATAAAGCCTTCCTTCATGGGCATTCATATACAGCCAATCCACTTGCATGCGCCGCCGCATTAGCGTCGCTAGACTTACTGGAAGAGAACGCAAACTGTTTTAAGCAAGTGGAACAAACGCATCGCATGCTGTTCCAAAAATATCTCAGTGGTATTACGAACATCCGCAATCAACGTTTTTGTGGAACGATCGTCGCGTTCGATGTCACCACCAGCAGTGACAGCAACTATTTCGACTCGATCGGACCGATTTTGCGAAAGCGTTTTCTCAAAAGAAAGCTATTAATCCGCCCGCTCGGAAACACAATCTATCTGATGCCACCATACTGCATCACAACGGAAGAGCTGACATTCATTTATCAGCAAATTCAAGAAGTACTTCACACACTAGACGAAAGGAACGAGGCCTAAAATGACTACGACTCTTCGCGAACAACAAACCGCAGCAGCATGCGCAAA
>CAZRMH010000278.1:0-11140 GCA_964600935.1 uncultured Candidatus Obscuribacterales bacterium | reverse complement strand
AGTGACCGGATGAGGGCGGTTAATCTCTCCAGCCAGACCGAAATCGACCAACTTAACCAGCGGCGAGCCATCGTCCAACCAGCTAACCATCACGTTTTGAGCTTTCAAGTCTCGATGGACAATTCCTCGTTCGTGCGCATGGTCCAGCGCACACAAAATCTGAATGGCTAATTCCATAGCCAGCCTTACGTCAAGTCGGCATCGCTTTTCAATCAATTCCTTCAGCGACTGCCCTTCGACCAACTCCATAACCATGTAAGGTCTGCCGGATGGACTCAATCCAAAATCAAGGACGATTGGAAGGTGTTTAAGGTTAAAGCCCGACATCATCCGTGCTTCTTGCTGAAAACGCCTGATACTGGCGTAATCCGATAACTCAGAACGCATGAATTTGATCGCAACCTTTCGATCGAGAAAACTATCGAGAGCTTTAACGACCACACAGGTTTTTCCCTCGCCAATATGATCGATGTCTAAGTATCGAGCGGGTAACTCAAGTTCTCCGAGAAAGGCGGGAGAAACGACGCCAACGCAATTCAAAGGCATAACAGTGCCCCATCCAGTCTTTCACACACTCCAGTGTGTATTCGCACAGTTGCACTTTTGGACAAAAGAATTTCAGCATTGTTGATTAAATCGAAAAACCGCAACCAGCGGTGATTCTAAACGATATACTCATGCGATATGAATACACTGCGCGCAGATCTCATCAGTCCGCTTGATATGTTCAAGATCGGTATAGGTCCATCCAGCTCTCACACAGTTGGCCCGATGGTCGCGGCCTACGAATTTCGACATTCCATAGAAACGGATAAGCTCACACCAAGCGATAAGCCCCTCCATATTGTCGTCGAGCTCTACGGCAGTCTCTCTGCTACAGGCAAGGGGCACGCCACTGACGGAGCGATATGCGCAGGCCTTTTGGGGATGAAACCCAAAGACGCACCGCCGGCTGAAGTCTGGCAGGCCATGCCCGATCTCGAAGCAAAACCCGAATTCAAAATCGGAGATAGAACCTTCCATTTCAAACCTAAAGACGACATCAAATTTTTGGGTTGGACCATGGACGGCAATCCACTGCCTCATCCCAACACAATGCGGTTTCTGTTTTTCAGAGAAAACCAAGTTGTTCAAAAAGTAATCTGGCTTTCGGTCGGCGGTGGATTCGTAGAACAATTCGATCCGGTTCAGGGCAAGCGCATCTCCACCGGTAAGTGGGATACGAATGTCGATGTTCCCTATCCGTACAATACGGCAAACGAATATATAGAACAGTGTGAACGCAGCGGGCTGAGCCCGTGGCAAGTAGTAATTGCCAATCAAGAGGCTGGTGGTTTAAAAGAAACAGAGTTGAGACAAAAGCTCGCTGAAATTCTCGATGTCATGGAGAACTGCATCGACAGCGGTCTAAAGGCGGATGGAATTTTGCCTGGTGGATTGAACGTTCGTCGTCGCGCAAAAAGTTTATACGCAAAAATGAAAACAGAAGGCACACCTGCGTGGGCCGGAAACGATTTGAGACCATCGGTTTATGCAATGGCAGTCAATGAAGAAAATGCAGCCGGCGGAAAGGTAGTAACAGCGCCGACTAATGGCTCTTCTGGACTGATTCCTGCAGTTTGGCGCACACTTCAAGAAAGCCACAAACTCTCTAGAGAAACACTGGAGAACGGATTGATCGTAGCGTCGGTGATCGGTGCGCTTGTAAAGGTTCATGCCTCCATCAGCGGTGCCGAGGTCGGTTGCCAGGGCGAAGTTGGAACTTCATGCGCAATGGCTGCAGCAGGTGCGGTAGCCATGCTTGGTGGCACAGTCAATCAATTGGAACAAGCCGCGGAAATTGGAATAGAACATCACCTCGGCATGACCTGCGATCCGATCATGGGATTGGTTCAAGTTCCATGCATCGAGAGAAACGCCATGGGCGCAGTGAAAGCATTGAACGCAGCGGCGTTGTCGCTGGCGTCGGACGGTAATCACCTGATCAGTCTCGACAAAGCTTTAGCGGTTATGAAACAAACCGGCTTGGATATGAACGAAAAGTACAAGGAAACGTCGACAGGCGGACTGGCTCTGGGATAGATTCAGGCGTCGGTGTTAACTCGACATATTAATTTCGCTTGACATCCCTGGTTAATTCGTAATATTCTTGGAACGCTCCAGAGAAATCTTTTTCTCTAAAAATTGTTTGTTAGTAAGTCCAACAAATCGCTCACTGCTTGCGGACCCACCATCCGCCAATAATTTAGCGCCTTCGAACAAGAAGGACGTTTCTAAAGGTAACCCCCATGGAAAATACGTCACAAGACGACCGGCTAGCTGGTCTCACTCCAGATGAGTGGAGTGAGGTCGATGTTGGCACTCGGATCGATTTAAACGGCAAGACTACTTACCACGTCCTCACCAGCGATCGAAAGGTCGGATTTTTTGTCGAGAAGGTCTATAACGACAAACAGAATTTAGTCCGGATTGTGAAACGCAGCAGAAATAGCCGTTCCGAGACTGACTTTGCTCCAGACTCCGGCGACGTTGTTCGCATTTTCGAATCCAGTAGTTTGCCGGATGGCAACGCGATGACCAAAGAAATTGTCTACGCCAATGATCGTTCCACTGAAACGATTGTTGTGGTTGGACCGGAAGGCGATCTGAAACGCACTGTTCAGCGTGAAAGTGTCGGAATTCGAACATTGCATCAAGGTCAAACTGATTACAAACAAAACGGAAATCCATCCGTGACGATCAATCACACCATGGATGCGAAAAACGGAAAGTTGGCTCACCGAGAGCAGATTCGCTGGCTAAAAGATGGCCAACGCGCTCTCACCGAACACTTCTTTTTTGGTAGCAGCGGCGCAGTGAGCAAATACACAAAAATTCTCTACCACGCCTGCGGCGGTCCGTTTCTAGAAGAGACGCATCGCTATGGTCAATCCGGTCACATGCTCCGTCGTGAAATCATCCAATACAATCCCACCGGCGTCCAAACCGCCGCGGATCTGACGACATACGACGAGAAGGGCGAAATCACTCAACGCTCAACTACTTACTACGATCATCGCGGTGCTGCCGTAGCGACGCATTCCGCTGATTGCCCACCAGCTGAATCCTGGCTTGAAGAAGGAGAGCAGGTACTTCGGATGTTGGAACAAGCGTCGACTGAAGGCTAACAGCACCGCTCGTGATACCATCAGCATGAGCCCCCAGACAGTCCGTCCACACGGGGTGACGGACCAGGGCGACTGGAGAACCATCCGTAGTTCTCTCGCTCAATATGCAAAGCTTCTGGACAGCATGAAAAATTCGCACGGCAATCCGTCCCCAATTCAAGGCGAGGGGAAGGTATAGCACTGCACACTCGTTCAGGTTTCAAAGAGAGAAAACGCCGTCGAGCCTTAGCCTGCCTTGTAATACGTATTTCCCCCATTCCCCAAACCCAATATCACAACATAGAATGGGTCCATCAACCGCTCAAAGAACTGCCTCATTTAATATCAAGGAGAACCTCGCATGGTTCATCATTCCAGCCCCGAGGCTGGGGCACTCCGCAGTGCCTCGGCGCCTTCCTCTGATGCCTCTTCTGAAGCGCGCTCCGTCCTTCACGGTCACGCTACAGAATTGATGAGACATAGCACCCGCTATTACGCATCTAGCAGCAACAACGAAGTTGCCGCTGGCACCACACTCAACATCCCCCCCATCTCTGACGTTACTAGACCTGCTACCAGCGACGCCACAAGCGCGAACAGGAGTAGTGAAGCATCGACGGCAGCGAGAAAACCATTAGACGGATCACGTTCGATAAGCGATCTTGCCAAAGAAGGCGCCATCACTGACATGTCTAAAACGCTCCCGCCAGTCGCTCGCGAAAAGGCTACAGACGGCAAATCGCCGACAGTCAAAGTCGAGTTCACTGATGTCACTTCACCAGCGACGGCAGACAAACCACCAGCTGATTTCGTCGTCAAAAAAGACGGCAGCATATTAATGAACAACAATCCTGAAAAGACAGGACAAAAAGATATCCGAATCGAAGTAGAACGTACCGAAGGACAGCTCATGCCGAGCGAGAGTCAACAGAAAGCTGTTGATGAGTTGTATAAATATCTCGATACAAGAATCAAAGTTGAAAATCCAGACGCTTTGAAAAACGGCGTGAAGATTGAAGATCCACAAAACCTGGTTTCACCTGAAACTGAAAAAGCAGCTCAAGCGAGAGCAGAAAAACCAACTTCTCCTGACCTTCCGCCTGAAGCCCATGAACAGACCGAGCGCATGCAACGCTATAAAGGATCTGGCCGGGGACAAATGACTCGCGGCGAAGCGAACGACAACTTCCCAGAAAGAACCGTTCCGCGCGCCAAAAATGAAAACGACAACATTGCAGCAATCAAAGACACTGTTGCTGGTTTCGCAAGCAGAGGAGATAAGGCTCCTTACGAACATGTCAGCCATCGCGGTTCACGCGGATGGGGTGTCGGTCGTTACGGCATGGGCTATGACCAGATCTCTGACTGGCTCAGCAACCTCAACATCGAAAATCTAGAAGAACTGGAACGTCAAGGCAAAGTGCCAAAAGGCACTGCAGCTAAGATGAAGGCGATGAAGGCTTCAGTCGCGAAGGCGAAAGAATCCGGTAAAGACAGTGATCTCGATCCGTTCCTTCAAAAAATGAAGGCTGGTGATAAGAACAATCCAGTCACCGCGGATGATATCAAAAATAATTTCGGCAAAGAAGTTCAAGAACTGGCAGCGGATTACAACGTCGGCAAGTACTCGGAACAACTGGGCGCCACCAAGCAAAGCATACAACCCGGTGAACTCGCATTCGCGATGATGACAGGTCGCGTACCGACAGCAGAAGACACAGCGAATCCAGAAAACAAACGTTTCATCGACGCAGCTGATCAGTCATATCAAATCGCGTTGAACCGTTACGCCAAACCGGATGGTCCAGTAGATTTCGCCGACACCGGCAATCTAACGACAGCCATGAAAGATGCCGTGGGCAAACAGCTCTGGCGCGGTTACGACGGAGCCACTCAGAATGGCAACCTTGGTTGCGCAATCACTGTTTCCCGAATCCTGAGAGCCGGTGGAATCGAGATTGGCAACGAACTCTCCGTCAACGGTGTCAGAGACAAGATGGAACAAATCGGCGCAGAGAAAACCTCACTTCAAGCCGCGATCGAAAGCGGAAAACCTTACGTAATCATCAAGAAACAGGGTGGTAGCCATACCGGTGTAGGAATCGGCAGAACAGTCACAGAGAATAGTTCGTCTCAAAGAGAAACTGTTCAACGTGATATTTCTCGCTCGAGTCTCAGATCAGGAAGTTACGCCTACATCCTGCCTACGAAGAACGGATAATCACAACTCGAAGATCATCAACGAAAGAGGGATGGGTGTTAACCCATCCCTCTTTCTGGTTTACTGCGTGAGAAAACTTTTTAAATAAACGATGGCGCTGCCACAATTTGTTGATAAATGGGGTGATGAAAAACCGAACCCAAATTGATAGTTCTAGCCGCAATCAAATCGGCGATGATATCAGCAGCTCGTTTCGCATCATGCTCGGTGTTATATCTGCCGGCTGAAATGCGCAAGGCGCCTAGCGCTTCGTCATCGTCCAATCCGATACTCTTAAGAACATGTGATGGGGATTGACCACCACTGGAGCAGGCAGAAACACTGGAGATAAACACGCCACGCAAGTTTGCCGCGTCTACGATCTCAGAACCTCGTGCGCCCGTGATCACTAAACTAACGTGACCAGGAATTCGTTTCGATAGATCTCTTGGTCCTGTCAGTCGAACGCTGCCATAACGCGTCAAACGATTAACGATAATTTTTTGAAGTTCTTTCAGATGACTCTCGTTTACTCGAATCTCTTTAGAAATTAGCTCCGCTGCCGTTCCGATGCCGACGATATTAGCGACAGATTCGGTACCAGGGAACAGAGCGCGTTCTTGTCCGCCACCGTGAACCAGTGGACGGACTTGAACACCATCACGGACATAGAGGACGCCAATGCCTTTTGGACCATAGAATTTGTGACCGGACAAGGAAAGCGTGTCGACTTTGACTTTGGAAACGTCGATTGGAATACGCCCGGCAGCTTGAATAGCGTCACAGTGAAAATAGATGCCATGTGCTTTTGCCAGCTCAGCGATTTGCTGAATCGGTTGGATCGCGCCGATCTCGTTGTTGGCCCACATGACGGAGATAATGCTGGTGTCAGGACGAATAGCTCGCTCCAAAGCCTGAATATCGATAATGCCCTCTTCAGTCACACCGAGTATGGTGACATCCCAGCCTTGAGAACGAAGATGTTTTGCCGGACTTAGAGCGGAAGAATGTTCTATCGATGTAGTGATCAAATGACGTCCGAGGTTCCGTTCTTCAACGAACTTGGCGCGGCCAAGAATGGCTGTGTTGTTGCTTGCGGTCCCACCAGGCGAGAAGTAAATTTCAGAAGGTTTTGCACCGATCAACTGAGCAACTTGGGCACGCGCGCGCTCTATTGCCTTTCGCGCCTGGCGTCCGGAATCATGAATGGAAGATGGATTACCCCATGATTCAGTCAGATGCGGCAGCATAGCTTCAATTACTTCGGTCCTGACTTTTGTCGTGGCACTATTGTCTAAATAGATATCAGAAGTCATTAATTAGCCTCCTTGGAACCGTTTCTTCCGTGACACCACTTTCGGTGCGGAGTTCTGATCTAAATCAGAGCGCTGGAAACGAGTTCGGTTTGAATACGACAATGTTGACTAGATTGGTCAACTTTGAATCCGAATATTCTGCCACGATTATTTTTGACAAGCAAACCCTTGACTACAAGATTTTTTTTATCAGCTTTGAATACCTGTGCCGCTACTGAGGATTTTCTGCTTCAGTAGAGGGTTTTCGAGCCTTCAAGGTCGACTAACCATCAAGCTCTTGACATCTTTATACACGTTTCCGATAGGGTGCTTTCGTGAATTCACAGTTTTGCCATCAATATCTAAGATGGAAGTAGGACTAACTCTGCACTTAATATTCACGGCGTCGGTCGCTACAGCGATTATCGAACCGCCTTCTCTAGAAGAAGCGTTACTATGCAAAACCCAATATCAGCAGAAAATCAAAGCAAAACCTTGCGAGGCGTCACTGTCGAGCGCTCGCCGCTGATAATCGTCTGCGCTCAAACGGCTGAGCAAAAGCTCGAAGCAAAGATGGACGATCTGTTCCAATCGTCTAGAAGAGCAATAGTTGATCTACCTTTTGAAAGTGAAACATTTACGCCTCCGACTCGTGCGACTCTAAAAACGTCGAAAAACAGGACGGTTGAATCTAGCACCGCGAGCACGGTTAAAACGGAGAAAACAGAAACTAACGGGTCCGCATTCACTCAGACAACTAAAACACAGTCAACCAGACCTGCTCAGTCATCAAGCACGGTCAAGACATCGCCTCGGAAGCGACGTTTAGCAACTACATCTGCTGCGGGTCGAAACAAACGCATGGAAGAATTTCAGCAGGCAAGCACGCCAGATCATAATCAGCGATTTTCGCTGCAGACGTTAAAGCTGGCAAGTGTACTGGGCGTATGTGCCGCGTTCTTTCGCGCAGATAGTTTCTAATCCATTACTCTTCGGAAGGCGTTGCGCCATTGGCTTTGGTTGATTTCTCAACCTTAGTCGATTTAGTTTTCTCTGCCTTCGGCGTCTTTTCTGACTTAGTCTTCTTCACGGTTTTTCCGGATTGCGACTTATCGCCGGTGCGAGTTTCACTATCAGAAGAGAGATCGGTCTTTTTCCCAGGCGATTCCTGTTCTCTTTTGAGGCGCTCCTCGAGCTGAGTTTCTTCTCGTTTAGCGCTAATGTAATCAGGATTATCGCTACCAACCAGTGTTTTTAGAACTGAAACTTCACGCTTCGAGTAGATTAGTGCAAGGCTGGTTTCATTGCGCTGCTGATGCAGACGCGACAGTCGTTTCAAGTTTTGCGCGACCTCAACATGTTTATCACCAAGCGTTTTCTTCCTAATCTCAAGAGCCTGTTCTTCGTTATTTATCGCTTTGTCCAACGCATTCAGCCGGCGATGAGCATCCGACAAACGATCGTATGATTCGGCGACCTCAATGTGGTCCGCGCCCAAACTCTCCTTCAATAATTTCAATTCTTCTTCGATCAATGGAACAGCTTTTTCGGTTTGCTCGTTGTCCTGATAGCTGCGCATCAAATCCCGCAGGGCGCGCGCAATTTCAACTTTTTCTCCAGCCAACAGACTACGTTTGATGTCGAGGCTCTCGCTGTAAATTGGAATGGCCTTGTCGTATTTTTTCTCACGACTGTACGTCCAGGCAATTTCGTCCATATTTCTGGTCGACTGAAAATGAGCTTTGCCAAGCACATTGGTTCTGATTCTAAGAGCCTTCTCCCACCAATCGCGGGCTTCTCCGTAACGATGTTCATCACGCTTCAACCTGGCGATCTGATCATAAGCATCAGCAACACGAAGACTTTTGTCACCGTATGCGCTCTTTCTTATCTCGACGATTCGATCGAGATAAATTCGAGCTTCCGGATACAGCTCACGATCGGAGTAAAGTCGCGCCATGAGCGAAACCGGACGCTCCAAATGTTCGTAATCTTTCTTGGTATCCTTCTCTCTCATGGCAATCAGTCGTTTTAACAGTGGAATAACCGAATCATATTTTCTTTGATCCCAGAGTGTATAAACGAGATCTTCCAGGTTTCTATCAATCGCCTGGCTATCAGGGTTTAACGTCTGCTCGCGACGAGCTAATGCTTTTCGATAATAGGACTCGGCTTCTTTATATTTGTTCTGCCGTTTATAAAGTTGACCAATGTTGCTCAAACTTTGTGCCACCAGATCATCTTCGGCTTTTAACTGTTCGGCAGCGTTCAGAGCGCTGTTGTACTCGACAAGCGCTTTTTCGACTTTGCCGGCTCGCATGAGATCGCTGGCGGTATCAGTATGTCTTCTCCACTCGTTCTCCGCCCCAGACGCACCACCGAGCACAGACAATTGGAGCAAAACCGCAATCGGAAGTGCCGATGCAACCGAAGACTTAAGCATTGATCTGCCTCTTGGTGAGCCGCAAGCAAGTAAACAGTAAACCACAGATTCATCAAATCAGATCAGAATAGATCGCCTGTTTATCGAGAAGCAATTGGCGAGCAAAATCAATGTCGAGGTGCGCGGAGCGCGCGTAGCGCTCCGCCTCGATGTAATCACCATTAGCTAACAAGTTTTGGGCGCGTGAAAAATAGGAACTGACCACGCTCAAGCGGCGCACGACTGCGGCTTCTTGGTCTCTGTCTTGGAGGAGGCGCTGCAATCGTGCCACCTTTTGTTTAAAATCCATCGCCTCGTCTTCCAGCTCTTCATCTAACTCTTCGTCTTCTGGCTCCGGACCGCTGCCGGGATATTTCGCATATTCGATCAATCGATTAGCCATGCGAAGCTCCATGTTTCCAGCCTTGGCAAGTTGTCCGATGTCATCGGATTCGCCGTCGATAAATGCATTGATGCAGCGATCGGTAGTTCTCCTGGCCGCATCCATATACAACTTGATTCGTCCCTGAGCAGTTAGCGATGCTTCCAGCAAAAGTTTTCGCGTCTCAGAAAAACGGTCGATCAGTTCGACGATGCGAGTGGCGGCTGAACCGCGACAGCGCCCCAGAGCGGCTTGATCGACTATGGTTGCTTGCAGTTTGTCTTCCAGTTCACGACCAAGTCGATACATGAATAACAAGCCGCCCTGCGAATTCCTCGATGCCGAATCGGTTTCACCATTCTTGATCAGTTCGACCGACTCAAAGTAAAGATGAACAACCTCAATCAATCGTTCCTTAAGATCTGAAGGCACTTCGCAATTCGTGTACTCGACGCTGGTTTTAAAACGAGCGATGGAGGCAGAAAGATCGATTATCGAAATTTCGGGGTCTTGCTCGTCAAACTCCAGCTCCTGCGAGCGCTCCTTAACATCGGTGAGGTGAAGCATCGCCATGCTTAAAAACTTTAGGCCTTGTTTGCAGTATTGAAAACAAAGTTGTGGCTCGCCGTCCTTCAGATGGTAGATAGCTTCCTGATACGCATCTTCTGCCTGATCGATGCATTTGCGAGCAAGTGATTTGAAGGGACTGTCGGATGCTCTGACTTTCTGCCGCGCTTCAGTCATCGCTTCCACAACCACAGACATGATCTGATTCGACCGCTTTCCAGTCAACCACTTGGACACGACTCTAGAGATATCGTCTAACACTCGGCAAACCTCACCGGTAGTCGTCGCTTACCAATTCACATCGAAACTCACTTACGCTCCGATTCTTGCTTGATCTCCTTACGCAAATTCACTATATCTTCTTGTAAATCGGCCAACTCTTCAGCCGCGAATTTACGCCAATCTTTGCCGACTGCCTCATATTGATCGTCAATTTCCAGAAAAACACCTTCACCAAGATAGTGCTCAGTGGTTTCAGCGTCAAATATACCGCGGGCGAAATGTGCATGTAGCCAGGCAACGCGACAGGCTGTATCAGCCTTTTGAAAATCATCTTCGGCCAAATGTTCGACCGCCTCCTCAATTTCTTGTAAACCACGGGCGATACCATCATCGACAACACGATTGCGGCGAAATCCTGATGAGTCGACATCAAGTTTGAGCTTGGCAAGAAACTGCTCAACAAGAGTGAGCCGTTCCATTACCTGTAACTCGGTGGGAGTTTTGCCTTTAGAGTTGGATTTGTTGAAGGACATCCGCTTCGTTTCTAGGAGACGAGCACAATCATATTACAAACTTCTTGACAACGATACATTTTAAGCCTTTCTTAGGCAGTATGCTAAACTTCACCACCATGGACAGCCTTAAATCCCGTGAGATACTCGAAATTCTGGCAAATGACTCGCGCACAACAGCCGAGACAATCGCCGGTATGTTAGGTTTGACCGCAAGCCAGGTCAAGGACGAAATCGAACGCTTCGAACAAGCTGGCATTATAAAGCACTACGCCACTACCATCGATTGGGAAAAAGCTGGCGTCGACAAAATCATAGCCTTCGTCGACATCACCGTCGTTCCGGCCCGCGATGTCGGCTTTGATGCAATCGCCCTGCGCATCGCGCGACACCC
>CAZRMH010000277.1:0-11176 GCA_964600935.1 uncultured Candidatus Obscuribacterales bacterium | reverse complement strand
CGGTGCATTACCTCGAAGGCGATGAGATTCGCTCTTTGCGAAAGCTTAAACGCGACTATCCGGACTCGGAATTCGTCTTCATTACCGAGCGCCAGGGACCGCTCGCAAGTCGCACAATTCACACGATTATCGCCCGGGCTGGCGTCGAAGCTAGACTGCCTTTCTCAATTCACCCGCACATGCTGCGCCACAGCAAGGGCTATCAGCTCGCCGGCCGCGGCGTGGACACGCGCGCAATTCAGGCATACTTGGGGCATAAGAACATTCAGCACACGGTAATCTACACAAAATTGGATCCGAGTCGTTTTGAGGGATTCGGCAAGGATTAGCAAAATTGCTACTGACACAACATCGATTTCAACGATTAGAGGCAGCCAGCAGGTCCAACAGACCGCCCATGAACATCACAGAAAGGGAAACACCTTCAAAATCGATTTTGAGAGCTTCAGAGTCAAATCTTACCGCTTATGTAGCTTGCCAAATTCGCACCCTCTTGGCAAGGTTGCGTACGGTATTGACGTAGCGCATTATGTGGCGCAGAACGTTGAACTGGGTGCCGACGCCACCGGATAAGGTGCAAAACCAAAAAATTCTAGCAGTTACGAGAGGAAAGCAGGGGGTTTAAGGAGGAGTATTTGGCGGTGGAAAGCCCTAAGAGTAAGAAATTTTTTGTTCGAGTGTTATCATCGAAGCGGTGGGATAGGATTTAATGCCTCGAAATCCAGGGTGACACGCCCAAAAAGTTTGGTTAAGGTTCCGTGTAATCACTGATAATTTAAAGGTGTGCCAAAATGCGTAAAATGAAACGTGCAGCCTGTTGTTTGTTCGCAGTCTTACCGTTGTTCTTCGTCAGACTCACTTTTACGTATGCTGCAGAAACAAAAGAAGAGGATAAGCCGAACGGTAATGCACCGGTTGTGTTTTTGCCCGGACACTCTAATCAAAAGCGGTGGGACTTTCTGCAATCGCATTTGAAGCAATTGAGTGAGTCAAAAAAATCAGAAGTGAAGAATTTACTCGGTAGGGGGGTTTCACGTACGAGCGATGCTGGCAAGTCTGAAATTTGGAGCTATCTAATAACTGACAATCAAGCCGACGGCGTATCTACCGATCTTTTCTATGAACTGAAGATTCATTTTGTTGACAAGAATGTTGCACTTGTAGAGGTTAAACGTACGCAAACCGCGCAACCGTCCTTTACGACAAACTCCCAAGTCGAAGGTCCGCTAAGGAATCGATTTGATTGTTTGATGGAAAAGGCTAATTCAAAACGAATTAACCCTGCGAAAACGGGCGATTTCGGAGTTCAACTCCACAACAAATAGAGATTCAGAACGGAGCAATAACCGCCAGAAAGAGGTTCTCTCTCTGGCGGTCCAGACGATACTACTTACACTGATTGTCTAATCATTCTGATGCACCGCACCACCTACGCCGGCATGCTTGGTCCACCAGGACCATCCGGAGGTAGTGGTGGGTGCCACCGTCCAGGCGGTACTGGGTTATCTTCAGGTACCGGTTGTTCGGGAGGAAGTGGAGGGTCAGGATTTTTCCTTTTCTCCTTATCATATTCATCATCTTGCTCTGGGTCGTCGTTGGGATCGTCATAGTCGTTTATAGGAGGTGCAGACCTTGGAACATGCGCCGTGTCTCCCCAGGGATTGTCCCGTGTTCCTGGTTGCCAGCACTTCTGAAGCCCCATGGGATCAGTGAGTGCAAGTGGACTGTTGCTGACATAGGTGTATAGGTTGAAGTCCTCATCACCTGCATAGCCTGCTGGGTCAGGTTGCAAGAAACGGCCAAGTGCAGGCGCGTAATAGCGCCACTTGTAGTAATACAGCCCGGTCTCAGAATCGTAGCGCTGCCCGGTGAAGCCGAAGTTCGTCCCGGCAAGCGTCGCGATCTGTCCGAATGGGCTGTAGAGGTTTTTGTTCGTGACCGCACCGGTATTATCAGTGGTGGCAATCACGCTACCCAACCTGTCTTGGTGCAAGAAGGTGAGCGTGCCGCCGCTGCTCACAGTGATAAGCGGCTCGTCAAGCCCAGTTCCGTAAACGTAGCGGTTTTGCAGCGTACCTGCGGTACCGTCATAGTCCGCGATGCGCTGCCAGCCAGAGTAGATGTAGCGGGACTTCACAGAGCCCACTGTTTTCTGAGACTGGCGATGGAGCGGATCGTACACGAAACTGGCACTGACGCCGGTTTTGCTAGCCGAAAGAAGATGATTCTCCGTATCGAAACCGAAGGTCCAGGTGCCATCACCGGTCAGGTTTTTGTTGCCATCGTAGCTGTAGCCGACGCCCCCAACGGTCGGGTATTTGTTGACGTTGTCGGCGACACCGTAGGTGGTGCTAACACCGCCAGCGGGACGCCAGATATAGGTGCCATCAGATGCGCTGCCACTCACCGGCTCATGGACGTTGTTGAAGCCATAGGCGAAGTTGACATTGGAAGCAACGAAGTTGTGGGTTATACCCGTGACATCGCCATTCAGACGCGGACTGTAAACAACGGTTGCGCCGCTGCTATAAGTCAGCATGGTGCGCTGAGAGAGTTCGTTGTAATCAAAGTGGGCAGCGGACGAGCCAGAACCGTTCAGCTTGATGTCGGTCAAGCGGTTGATCTGGTCGAACAAGCGATCAACGAAGTACGAGTCCGGCCAGGTCGTCTTGGTGCGGTTGCCGTTGGCATCAAGAACGTGAACAACGGTCTTTCCGTCCGGATATTCTTCCTTGAAAAAGCGACCGGCGGTGTCGAAGTAGAACTTCAAAGCGCCAGAGGACGGGTCGCCTGCGACTACAGGCTTGCTCGATTGGGTGAGCCGGCCGGCAAGATCGTAGGTGTTCGTCACTGTTGGCTGACCTTGCGGCGCCTTCGTGGACAAGCGATTGAGAACATCGAACGTGTTGACGATGCTGTTGCCGGAGCGTGTCAGGTTGGTGAGCACGTTGCCGTTTGCATCATAAACCTGATTTTGCTCAAAGGTCGAATCTGCATAAGTGGTCTTGTTCGCCCGATCGAAACCATCCCAGCTGTACTGGGTGGTGTTGTTTCGAGCGTCCTTAACCGATGCCAACTTACCATTGTTGGTGTAAGTCTTGGTATCGCAAATGGTGTTGGTCGGATCGGTGACCTGATAGACCCGATCTAGCGCATCGTAGCTGTATTGCCAGACCCGACCTTGAGCGTCGGTCATAGTCTGCATTCGATCCTTTCCGTCGAAGGTCCAGGTCGTGGTCCGCCCGAACGGATCAACCGCCGTCAAACGCTCATTGCCAGCGGAATAAGTCCAAGAGTAGGTTTGCCAGGCTGGGCTTCCACCGACTTGGCGCTCTTGCTTGGTCAAATTGCTGTTGTCGTCGTACGTCAGTTTCGTGACGTAGCTGAGCGGGCTCGGGTCAGTCTTCTGAGTCATTCGACGCAAAGCGTCGAACAGGAAGGTCGTCTGGTACGTGTTCGGGTCAGTGACACTGGTGGTATCGCCAACGGTGTTATACCCGAAACTGGTCGTCAGGTTCAGACGACCAACACCATAGTCGACAACCTGAGACGTCAGCTTCTCGGTAGAAGCATCGTAGTTGAACTGAGTAACAATGCCGGTTTCGTCAGTGCGAGTGAGCATTTGCCCGCGACTGTTCCAGGTCATGGTGACGGTGGGCGTGAAGCCACCGATGATCGGACGTTGGATGGTCAGCAAATTGCCGTTTGCGCCATCGTAGCTAAACGTGGTCGTGTTCCCTCGACCGTCCTGGGCTGTCAGAACTTTTGCCCAAGTCGCGTGATAAGTAAAGGTCTGGACGATGTTACTCAAGCCTGACCCTGACTTAGCAACCGCGGTTATCGTGAGCGGGTTGTTGTTCTTATCGAACGTGCTCACGACTTTGTTGCCTTCCGGTTGAATCACTTCAATCGGACGGTTCAAGCCATCATAAACAGTCGTGGTAGCGTTACCCAGACCATCAATTTGCTTGATGATCGAGCCCAGAGGGTTGAGATACCAGGTTCGCTTATTGCCAACCGGGTCGACAGCGTGCGCTCTCGAACCAGCCAGATAATAGTTCGTGACCTGGCTTCGAGCGTTTGCTTGAGTTTTGACTCGGCTCAAAGAGTCATAAACGTTCGTCGCAAAAGCCGTCGCTGGAAACGCCGGGTTGAAATAGGCGGTCATTCGACCGGGCTGATCGTAGCTGTACGTGTAGTTCTTGCCGTTGGCATCGGTGAACTGGGTCAAGTTGCCACTTCCGTCGACGGTGAAACTAACCGAACGGCCAGTGCCGTCACTCACGCTAGTGAGCTTGCCTGAAGTATAGGCCAGGGTGAGGGTGCGTCCCAAGCCATTAGAGATGCTCGTCAGAAGCCCGCTGGTGTACGTGTAAGACACGGTGACACCATTCGGGAAAACAACTGAGCTAATCTGTCCAGCCGCGTTAAAGTTGGTCTGAACGCCTTGCGGCGTGGTCAGTCGGTAAAGACCAGACACCAGAGTCAGAGTATTCGGGAAGTTGACCGGTGGGCTATACGAGCCATCCGGCTGCTTGATGAAAATCTGGTTGGCGCTCGGTTCGGCAAAGATCACCGCATTATTTACGATCTGGTCGACCCACCAGGCGTCGCCGACCGTTATAGTGACGAGCTTAGCGACCGGCCGCGTCGTGTCGGAAATCAAGTCAACGGCAACATAGAGACTTGCGATGGTGGCGCAGGCAGGCAGCGCGTACTGCTCGCCCATCGCGAAGAAGCCGTTGCTAGACACGGTTGCCGTAATATCATGATTGTGCCTCCAGGCGCGGCCCAGCGTCTGAGAAGAGTACTGCCGCAACGAGTTGTTACTCCGCCCATAGGAGAGTCGGTAAGGATACGATTGACTGCCGACATCCAGGTCGCTGGTGTCAAGGGTGAAGGCGCCGGTGAAAACACCAATCGGGTCATCGACGTATTTCCCGTCCTTGTTTTCCTCATCTTCTTTCTTGTCCGGGTCTCCAGGCTTATCCGAACCCTTGAAGGCACCGTTGATGATACCGAAGGCTCCGGCTGTCGGATAGGCCCAGTAACCCCAACCGCTCCAGGTCAGAATGTCAACACTCGGGTGGTCGCCAAGCAGAACGCTCCAACCGCCCGCCATGTACCAGTTGTACAGATCGGTCATGTCGGAGGAGTTGTAACCATTCGCTACCAGAATGTTTTGCACGTTAGTGCCAGTGTTCCAGTTGGCGCTCGTGCCCTTGTAGATCTTGTCATAAGCAAGGGTGATGGTTGCAGTCCCGCCGCCAGTTGACGCGAAGTAAGTGGTCGTGTTCAACGATTGACTGAACAGGCTGAACACCGTTGCAGCCGATTTCGCCGTGATTCCAGCCGCACTGAGATTGCTGTTTGCATTAACCGCAGCGGCAATGCCAGCAGCGATTGTCGTCAAAGTGTCGCCGCCAACAACGGTGTACGTGACGTTTTGGGTGCCACCTGGCAAGCCAGAATCAGTGACGGTGATGGTCATAACGTTGCCAACTGTGACGGTACCGCCCATAGTGCCGCGCACAGTACGATTGGCCTCGTCGATCACCGTTGTCGTGGAAGCAGATCCACGGCTGCCGATCATCTGCTCAAGAGTGGCAGCTTCCAGCGCTACGCCGTGCATGGCGAGCGCCGTGTCATTAATCGGCGTCTGGGTGACGTCGTTTGCAAAGTTCGTACTCGACCCGACGATGCCACCTAGGTCTATGCCGGTGTTTTGTCCGTTGTAATAAGAGACGACGCCGACCTGGTGGTTGTACATCGTGTGGCAGTTCTTGAACCGGTTGACGAGATCAGCCACTCGGCTGTTTTGACTCGTCCACCGGGAAAAAGTGACAGCCAACTTTTCACCAAGGATGGGCTCCGAGGTTCCGGCGCCGCCAGCGGCAGTATTGGCAGCGAGCTGATTGGTGTGATAGTCCATCTGACCGCGGCCCTGGTTACCCCAGGCATTGCCGATCAAATAGGAGCTACCTGCGTAGATGAACGACTGCCACCACTGCCAGTTCGTCTGATAGAACTGCTGGAACGAAAGCGGGTAGTTGGCAGCGTCATAAGCCGGGTGGTTAACCGTCAAGAAGATCGACGTGTAAGTACCGGCGCCCTGCGCAAGACCTGTGGCAACTGAAGTGCCATCGAGATAGAGGCTCGGCACGAGGCTGCCGTCATACCAGAGAGTCAGACGCTTTCCAGCGAGCTGGTCTGATTCAAAGGTTTCGTCGATGTCCCAAACCCCTGGCGTGGTCCAGTTTGGAAACTGTACCTGCAGGCTGGGCTTGAATGACGAAGGCACATCGCCGGTCCAGGTGGTCGGCGAGTCACCCGGCATCTGATAAGGCAGCGAAGTTTGAAGCAGCGGAATCGAAGCCGGCACGATGGTCTGACCGCCGAGCACATCATCGACCGTAGCAGTGCCGGCAGGCGCCGAGCCGATTGCGTTAGTCTTGATGTATGTGGCGAGGTTGGAGCTCAGAGTCGTGAGGTCGGAGCGAATGTTGCCGCGATTGATCTTCTGAGCGTAATCCGTCGTAACGGTGCTGCCCGACTGCGCATTGCTCATGAAGCTGGTGGCATTGTAACCCAGCGCGGAGGCTAGGGCGCTTGAGCTCAAGCCGGTTTTGCGAGCATACTGCTTGTAGCTTGGGTCAAAGGTGTAGGTCGTGCCACCAATGACACAGGTAACCCAGACGTGCTTGATGTCCATGTACCAGTTGGAACCGGTCCAGGTCGGAGCGGTGACGATCGGGAGGAATTCGTTTAAGCAGTAAGCCTGAGCGCCCCAGATGTCGGTGACATTCCACCATGCCATATACTGCGCTTCGGTGAGCCGAATAGAGCCCATGACGATGTTGGCAGTGAAGCCGGCCTGCCGAAGAAGGCTGGCAAGCAGCAGGCTCTGATCGAAGGAGTTGCCCAGACCATCCATCAATGTTCCGAGCGCTCCGCGCTTCGAACCCCAGTCCGGCTCCCATTCCACGTTGTTGTAGACCCACTCGTACATGAGCTGAGGTCCGTTGTTGTCGACGTTGAGAGCGCGCGAGAGCTCCACAATCGAAGCCGGTCCGGCGACAGTGTTGCTGGCAAAGGCGCGCATGGCCCGGCCAACCACCTTGGGGCTTTTCGGCGGCCGCTTTTTCGGGTCGGTGGTTTGTTTCGAAGATTCGAACTGGAAGCCCAGCGAGTTGGTGGGCGGATTTTGCTTAACTGTTAGCTCGACAGCGTCGGAGCCGGTATAAGGGATACCGTTAACGACGACTGTTTTAGATTTCGAAGTCATGTGATGTTTCCTTTGGTTTAGATTGAGTTGAGAACATGCCACCGCTTGCGGTGACATGTAATCGATGTATGAAGGGCTCGCGCAGTTGGAAGCGCGAGCCCAGTACCAAGCTTGATGTACTATGAGAGCCGACCTGCTTAGCAGCCGCCAGGACCACAAGTGATGACGTCCGACGTTCGGTTCCCCGTAGCGTCGTAAGCCAGTTGCTGGTTAGTGCCCTGGGTGATAGTGGCTTTTGTCAGCCGTCCGAGGCTATCCATCTGATAGGTGAAGCCGCGCTCCTGGTTGACGCCGAGAAAGGGGCTTGCCTGGTAAACCACTTGCATACCGCTTAAGTCCGTACCTGAGCCCAGGACGAAGGGGGCGGCCTGATAAGGCACGTTGAGATTGAGACCGATGTCGATCATTGTTTTCTCCTTTCGAACTTTGTTGAGATGGTTACTGGCTGACGACTATCGGACCGCTCACAGTGAGCGATTGAGTCGAGCTGCCATAGACTTCTGCAAAAACATCAATCACCGCGTTTTCGGTTGGCGTCACTGTGATCGCGAACTGAGCGTAAGTCGTACCGCTGATGGCAACGGTCACGTCGGTGCCAGGAGAGCCGACCCCGGCATAACGTCCGCCGAAGATGCGCAGTAGTGCCGTGGGACCGGCTGCACTGAGCTTGGCGTAGTAAGTGATCGTGGTCGCCACGTTGGCAGGACAGAAGACTTTGCCGACGTTGAGCCGGAGTGGGGAAGATGCAAACGCAAAGGCATTGGGAGACAGCTTCCAGGCAATGCCGGAACCGGGCTGACCAACCACACCCGTGGTGGTGACGGTGCCGTAGTCACTATAGATGGTGTTGTTGCCCGCGACGCCGCCTTCCTTCTGGGAGAACACGACGTTGCCAGAAGTCTGACCAGAAGCCGGACTGCCGAGCGTAACCTTAGTCGCCGTGACATTCTGAGTCCAGTTGTAGACGACAGCCTGTCCTTCAGAACCGCTGACGAAAGCGATTTGGGTGCCAAGGTTGAAGTTGGTGTCCAGCGTGTAGATCTCGACAGCTGCGTCATTCAACTGTACTTGCACACCGGCGTTATTGCGCGCTTGCAGATTGGTCGCAACAAGACCGTTGACGTTTTCGAAGTTGAATCCGACAGCACCCGCTGCGGTGTTGTCGTTGGATGTGTTGTTGTAGAAGATACACGGGCTCTGGATGTTGAAGCCCTTTGCACTGGCAGTAGTGGCACCAATTACCGAACAGTCACGGATCGTGGGCGCAGGCGAGCCAATGTTCGCCGGTACGGTGATGCTGTCGCCTGATGTGTTGCCGATAATGGCTACCGAAGCCAGGCTGTAAGCAACACTATCTGTCGAGTAGTTGGTCGAAGCTGGAATGCTCAGACCGCCGATCGAGTTCAAGATCTTACAAGTGCTGAATGTGACGCCGCGCGATGGCAACGTAAACAACCCACCGGCGTCAGTGATAGTGAAAGTGGAGAGCGTGTAGCCCTTCTTCGTGCCGCCGTTTAAGTTGATTGCCGTGTTGAATCGGGCAAAGACAAATCGATCAAGCGTGACAAAGTCGCACCCGATGGTGAGCCCAACCGTGGCATTAGCCGAAACGCCATCCCAGACGGTGAGACCGTCTTGAGTGGTCATGTCGGTCGTGTTCCAGCCACCAGAGATAGTGATGCGACTCCCGTCAGTGCCGCTTGCCGCATTGTTGAACGTGTCGGTAATTGGCGCACCACCAGTGCCACCAGCGCTGAGAGAGAGCGGCTGAAGCAGTGACAGTGCAAGAGAGCCCGTGGTGCCGGACCAGATGCCAACGGCGGATTGGGCCGACGCAGGCCCGCCCGTATCAAGGCGAACGGCCGTGCCGTTAATGGACTTGACGCCATACCATGTCGCGTTGTCCGAAGAGACCAAGCTGTTGAGCGTCAGACAGCCGACATTGGATGCCGCTTTGCAAGCAATGACATCGTCAATGGTGAGCGTCACGGTGCCGGGGTCGGAGATGGCATGCAGGCGGATACTCTGGATGCTGGCACCGAAGTTTGCACCCTTATTGATGGTGATGCAGTTCCACTGGGCGCTAGTCAGAGCAGGCAGCGTGAGCGAATCGACAACCGTGTTGCCGGTGGTGTCGCTGCAGAGGTCCAGCCGCAGAACGCCAGCGGCCACTGCAATTGTGGGATTGATCCAGAAAGAGAGCTGCTGGTAGGTGCTCAGGTTGAGCGAACCAGTAGCGAAGTAAGCTGCTTTGCCAGTTGTAAAGCCTGCGGCGATGGCGATGTTCGAGGCACTGGTAGCGCCTAGTTTGCCAGCCTGGTTTGCTGTAGTCGTGACGTTGGCGCTTGCAACCCAAGCCGCCCCAGACGTGTAGAGGCTCTGCGTCAGCGCACTTGCGAGTGTGACTGTACCCGAGAGGTTCGTGAATGTGGCATTGATGCCAGAGGATGTCGATGGTCTGCCCATCACTCGGATTGTGTCGCCAGCGGCAGCACCTGCCGTTGCGACGCTTGCCAGGGTCTTCTTCCGCAAAGCGAAAGTGAGACCGGAGTTGGCGTTGTTACCGCCGATTTCGTCGACGTACCATGTGGCCATGATTTTGATTCCTTAGTTGAGGTTTGAAGCGATTCTTACAGCTCGCATGTACATGACTGCTTACTGTACAGATGGAAATGGCCGATAGGCACTCATGTTTCATCCGTGGTTAGCACGAGCTGGCTGACCTGTCCGGCAGGATTTACAGCCTCGAAACACAAGCGGCTATCGACCATATGAGCCATAGAGATGGCTCTCCTTGAAGCAGCACACTGAACCGTCTGCTTCTGGGAGAACCATCTCTATGTTTGAGTTGAAACTGGTACTACTGACGGTGACCAGACGATTATTACTGTCACACGTCAGCAGTACCTCGGAGGACTTACGAGAGCAGTGCGGCTCCTTGTGCCGCGTTATTTAACCAATTTTGCTTACACAGGTTTCGCTGCTTTTTTACACGAATTTTCGAAAGAGCTTCTTATGACTTTGACAACGGTGCGGCTCCCTCAGCCGCGTTAGCAAATTTATTTTTTCTTCCCAACATCTAGCGCAATGCATATTGCTTGCGCTAGGGATCGATTTTCAATCACACAAAACAAACGCCCACTCCCCAATCTGTGCAAAATGCACGCTCTCAATGAGACGTGCGATTCGGTGATTTTTCTTTGGTGCAGTTGCTTATTTCAGGTCTTTGGTTCGGCTTCTTTTGTTCGGAGGAGGGGAGTTGGTTCCCACAACATAACCAGCGGGCTTATGCCATTGCAAGCGCCTGGGCGTTCCGTATTGATACTGCCTGCGGTGGCTTGCAAAGCACGGCAATAATACCGCCAGCAGTGGCATTCCAAAATTTGGCAACCTGAGCAAAGCGGCTCTGACAGCCACTTGGCATTAAGCACATCTCGCTGTTTTACCTAGCGCGAACACGTCGCGATTTGCCTTATAAAAAGACTGATCTTTATCCTTATTAGAACTCGAATTGCTCGGCAATCTTCTCAAAAACAGGAATTGCGAGTGTGGTGACTATCAGCAGAAGCGACCCGAAGACTGGGCGATACCAGTCGAACGTGGCAGCAAACGGGCCCCCTAGGGCAAAGATCCAAACAGCCAGAGCTATGGTTGCCGCCACTGCACGAAATCTCTTGGTGCACTTCAATATCGAATTCGTTGTGGGACGGTAAATGACATACAATGGCGTCAATACCAGGACGGTCGAGAAAATCGACCAGTAAAGCCAAATAGGGCTGTCTAAGGAGGCTTCCTTCAGGATGCCGTCCATGGCCAGATACGCTGCCACAAGGTCAGCCGGTATATACGCCAGTAACTTTTCGAAGTACGAGGCGTCTGGCTGAGGAGGTG
>CAZRMH010000276.1:0-11218 GCA_964600935.1 uncultured Candidatus Obscuribacterales bacterium | reverse complement strand
GCTGCACCGGGTGCAGCGGGAATAGCCGGAGGCGCTTCGGGAACCGGTGGTAAAATCACTCTGACATCAACGGCGAACGGCATAGTCATTCAGGATATTTTCTCCAAAGGTGGAGGATCTGGTGGCTCCGGTGGTGACGGTGGCGACGGTGGCTCCAGCCCTAACTTGGGCGGTGCCGGCGGAGCAGGTGGTGCCGGCGGTGCCACTGGCGGTGGTGGCTCGATAGCAGTATCGGTGAAAACCCAGGGCTTTGGCATTAACGCCCAAAACGTAGATGCCTCTGGTGGCGCGACTGCTGGAGATGGAGGCGATGGCGGAACTGCAGGGTTCAGCAACAATGCCACTGGTGGTACGGGCGGTGCCGGTGGCACTGGAGGACTGACTGGTGCTGGTGGAAAGATAACGTTCAATGCACCGAGTGTCACCACTCTTGCCATTCAAGCGAGCGCTGGTAGTGCGGCTGGAGTAGGTGGCGACGGGGGTGATGGAGGAACCGGACTAGCCCAGGCAGGGGGCGTCGGCGGAGCAGGTGGTACCGGCGGTAGCAGCAGTAAGGGTGGCACGATCAACATAATAACTAACTCTCTCACCAATAATGGTGCGATCAGGGCGAACGCGGGCGCCGCAGGCGTGGGTGGAGATGGTGGCGACGGTGGTAACGGCGCCACTGTTGACGGTACCGGAGGACGCGCGGGTGATGGTGGAAATGGCGGCGATGGCGGAATCGTCAATACGTCTATAGCAAGCGGCACTCGATCGGCGCTTGGAAGCACTGGTTCTACTCCTGGTACTCCCGGCACCGGAGTTCCAAACGGTGCTCCCGGCAATCCTGGTGCCGACGGATCGGACGGCACTGTGTCGCCATAGTCACGTCAGTTAGACAAAATGACAACGTCCACAAATATCGACTTCGTATTTAAGCATGCGAATTCTCAAGCTCTGCTTTTCTAGGTCACACTACCTTTGCTGAAGGTATTGCCCATATCAGGTTGCATCCATTTGATTCTAATTTCTTTTAGGGCGAAGAGCGGGAGTTCCGCCAACCGAAAACCCATCGAGTTCTCATTCTACCCCTGTAATCTTCAGAAAAACCACAGCGGATCTGTCTAACCCCTGTTTCATTTCACAGGCTAATGGAACCTCTCTGATGGTGCGCCTGCTCCTGATCTTTCAAAGCCGACGACAATCGGAACCACTGCGAGTCATGCTTTTTGGCGACCAGACCAGTAATTGTTGTCGCCAGGGAGACTTTGCATTATCTGCATGCCCGAATTCATGCCGGAAACCAAACTAGAGCCAATGGCTCGGTGTGAAAGGCTAACACTTGCTCTCATTAGTTTCAGCCACATATCAGCCACAAGTCACCACACGAAAGCCACAGTTTAGGACCAAAATGATTGAACTGACAGAGATGCGCAAATTTAGAAGTCCGCCGTCGGGAAATCTCGTTCAAACAAAGTAGGAGAAATTTGTCATGGAACATGCATCAGCAGCCGAGAAGCCATTCATCCCAGTTAAAGACTCAGGTTTCGATGATCGAAACCGGGCATCTGAAACTCCATCTTTAAGCAGTTTTACTCTAAATGACGTGAGAAACGCGACAAGACAATCAAATGATGCAGAACGCAGCCTGGGGAATTTGGAGCTCAGCAATACTAACATCCAGAAAGCAGATGGTCATAGTCATGAGAAACCGTCCAATCAACCTGCAGATGGAGTTTCTTCAGGAGTGAGCGTGAGCGACATCCTCGGAAATCTGCCCCCTGAAAACAATAGAAAGCAAATAGATCAGTTGATCAAACAAGGGTGGTCCATGGTCCCCAACGATCAAGCTAGAGTCGGCGATATAGTATATGGTGGCAATTCAGAGAAGGATTCGCGGTCCTCAGGTGACAAAGGCCACTTCGGAATTGTTGCAAATGAAGGTAGAGTTTTACACAGCTCACCCAACGGTCATTGGCGCGAAGAACAAATGACTGGCTCGTCGGTCGAAGACAGACAGAGAATTCACCCATGGGCCGTATTACGCCGTCCTCAGACTGTGGAGAAACGCTAGCGCTCTATTCATTGAGAGACCATCACAATCTGAACAGTAAACCTCAGGTGCTCACATTTTTATAACTGTGAAACAACCAATGAAGAAACTTGATGGAATCAAAGGGCCTTTGGCTTGTTCTTGTTTTCCTTCCGCAAAAGATCTTCCCGTTCTTCTTCAGGGGTCGAATAGAAGGTGCCATGACCGTTGTACCCTGGTCTTTCCGGTTGCGAAGAAGTTTTCAAATCGCTCAAAACAGGTTTAACTTTGGTTTTCGGCTTCAGCGCGTCCGTACACTTTAGCGCGACAAGATCTCCAGTCCTCAAATTGCCGAACACTTCAGTAAGATTATTCATCATCTGTCCGCGTTCTACCGTGACCCATTCAACTTCGTTGTCCTTGATACGACATACAAATGTAGACAGCGTAGAGGTTGTCTCCACCGCACTTGGAGTAACGAACAGTGATGGTTGCGGGCGTCGTGTCGGCCAGTACACCTCGCAGAACATGCCAGGCAAGATTTGCCAATCCGGGTTGAGATAGTTAAGCTCGACCGGCATGGTGCGCGTCTTTTGATCGAGATAGTTACCTATTCGCGCTATCGAGCCCGTAAATCGTTTACCCGGATAAGTCGAGACAGTAAATTCAACCTTAGTACCAATAGAAATTCCTCCTGCATTTACTTCCGGCACCGGTGTGACGACGCGTAAAAGATCGAGTTGCTGAACTCTTATTATTGGTGGATATGCGCCTTTCCCTAGAGGTCCGACGAAACTCCCGACGTGCATATTTCGCTCGGTCACATAACCATCGAATGGTGCCAATATTTGAAGATAGTCGGCGATGTCTTTGTAACTGTCACAGGCTCGCTCTGCAGCCACGAGGGAATCCTTCAGCGAACGCACTGAGTTCTCCGCTGCAGAAACGTTTTCCTGCCAAGCTACAACTTTCTCCTTGTCGGCTTGTACCTTTTGTTCCAATACAACAACGTCATTCTGCGCCACTACCCCCGGTACCAGAGAGGCCTCCTTCGTTCGGGTATATGTGTCTGTGTCTCCAGCCAATTGAGCTTTCGATTCCAGTAATGTGGCCCGAGCAGAGGCCAGCTTTGACTGCGCTTCATGCAGCTGGCCTTTAACTGATTTTGCTTTCGAGAGTGCTTCGCTCTTCTGGGCCAAGAGCTCCGGTGCAATGAGCTTGCACATCAACTGTCCCTTCCTGACTTTCGAACCGCGATCGACTCCTATCCATTCAATAAAACCGGGGACCTTGGGATAAACCGCCACATCTTGATATGCCTGTATCTCTCCTGGCAGTTGATCGACGCGAGACAAAGTTTGTTCAATTACCCTGGTGACAGGCAGCTCTTGAACATAAGCAGTTGTATCAGCTTGTCTGTGCGGTTCCTCCTTTGTGCATGACGGTAAGCAGACTACGCAAAACAGTGCAGATAAGAACACTGAAATGCGCGTTTTTGATTTAGGAAACTTGACCATCATTGAACTCCTATTCGCCCCGGTCATCCGGATGTATCGAAGGATTTGTCGTCGGGCTGTTTTTCTGAATGGTTGCAAACACTAGCGGAAGCACAGTAAGAGCAGCAATTGTTGACATTGTCAGACCGCCAATTACGGCACGCCCGAGAGGAGCACTTTGCTGTCCGCCTTCGCTGAGCGCCAGCGCCATTGGCACCATCCCTGATACCATTGCAATTGAGGTCATGAGGATGGGGCGGAGACGTTCTTGCGCACCGTGAATCGCCGCCTCGATTGCTGTTTTGCCTTCCAGCCGGCTCATCTCTGCGTAATTTACAAGAAGAATGGCGTTGCTCACGCCTATGCCGATAGACATGATCGCGCCCATAAACGATTCGATGTTCAGAGTTGTGCCTGTTACTCTGAGCATGACCAGCACCCCTGCAACGATAGCTGGTGCAGTCGACAGAACCACCGTCGCTAGTTTGGGAGACTGAAAGTAACCGGTCAGCATCAAAAATATGACAACCAGTGCCAGAGACAACCCTATAAAGAGATGCGAAAATGTATCGCTGAGAACGGGCACTTGCCCGGCGACTTTGGCTCGCACACTACGTGGTGGTTCGCCCGCGCGTTTCAATGCCGCACGCACAGCCTCGCCTACGGTGCCAAGATCAGCACCAGCAATGTTGGCGGTAAGAGAAACCATTCTCATCATGTTGTCTCTGTCATACTCACCAACACATTTTCCGAAAGTAACTGAAGCGACATCTCCAAGAAGAGGGTGCTCTCGGTTGTCCGTCACCATAGTAGGGAAGTGTTTTAACGCCTCTATGGATTGAATTTGATTCTGCGGGACCTGGACTTGCACTTGGTAAGCCACTCCGGTTTTACGATCCATCCAAAAGTTTTCTAGAATGTACCGGCTGGAAGAGGTTGCAGGCACGAGGGCTCTTCCTATCTGAGAGGGAGTTAGACTGAATTGCCCAGCCAATTCTCGGTCGATATTTATATCAACGGTTGGATAATCTAATGGTTGACCGAACTGGAGATCTCGAAGATATGGAATCTTGGCCATCTCCGCTTTGACTCGTTCCGCATATAGCCTGCAATCGTTTAAGTCAGGACCCTTGATCACCACAGAAATTGGTGTTGGTGAGCCAAGGTTCATAATCTGGCTTACCAGGTCACCAGGTTCAAACGAAAAGGTGGAATCCGACATTTCTTCGGCAAACCTTTTGCGAAGTCGATCTTTGAATTCCGGCAGGTTGATTTTTGCCTCTTCTCGCAGATTAACGTCAATAACAGCTTCGTGAGGGCCGCTTGTCCAGAGAAAAACAGAACTGATTACAAATTGAACGGGTTGCTGACCGGCGTAACCAAGCGTCGCCTCAACATTACCGGGACCGGCCTCGCGTTTGATTATCGAGATCATCTTGAGAGCATTCTCTTCGGTAATTTCGACGCGCGAACCAGTTGGACAGCGCATTCTTACTCTAAACTCATCAGTATCCGAATCCGGAAAAAGTTCTCTGCCAATCTCGGAAAAGAGAAAAACGCTCAGGCATGAAAACAAAATCAGATACGCTGGAATTACGATCGCTCGAATATTCATCAGATGCATAACAAACTTGGAATGAGCGGCTTTCAATTTAGAGAAGAATCCTTCCTTTTCCTGAGAATCTTCTTTGTGACGAATCAGGTAGACCGCCATCACCGGCACTAACGAACTGGACATAAAGAACGACCAGATCATGCAAAATCCAACTGCTAACGAAAGAGGCACGAAGAGCGCTTTGGTGACTCCGGTCATAAAAAATGACGGAACGAAAACAGCGATGATGGAAAGCATTGCCAGCATGCGCGGAACTCGCGTTTCAAAACCAGCAGCCAGAGTGGCTCTCGTGACAGGCTCGCCCCTCGCCATGTGGGCGTGGATATTTTCAATATCGACGGTAGCCTCATCCACGAGAATGCCAATTGCCAGAGCCAGCCCGGAAAGTGTTTGGATGTTGATAGTTTGACCGGTGACATAAAGAGAGAGACAGGCACCCAGCAGAACGCAAGGTATTGTGGTCACAACGATCAGGGTGCTTCGCAAGTCTCTTAGAAAGAGGAAGATCATCAAGCCAGGCAAAATGGCGCCCAAGGCACCTTCGTTGAGAAGACCCTTGATCGAGTCGGTCACGTGTTTAGACTGGTCAAATTCATAACTGATCGTGACATCCTCCGGCAGCAACTTTTGCATAACCGGAAGATGCTCTCTCAGCGCGTTAACAACAGAAACAGTTGAAGCATCCGCGCGCTTCACTACCGGCACATATACGGTCCGCCGTCCGTTATGCAATGCGTAACCCGCCAGGATATCGCTGCTGTCTGTAACCTGGGCCACATCTCTGAGAAAAACAGTCGGACCAGCGCCCAATTTGATTGGAAGATTGTCTAACTGGTGAATATCTGGCAAGTCGCTGTTGATTGGAGTAATTTGCATGAAATCACCAATCCTGGCATTGCCGGCTGGTATCACCTGATTACCAGTGGCTAGCGCTTCAACGATTTTGTCGCCTGAGATGTTGTATCGCTTCAATTTCTCGCTATCAGCACTGATTACTATGGTGCGAGCGTTTCCGCCGAACGGTGGTGGTGCCGTAGCACCGGGTATGGTGCCAAGCTCCGGCCGGACGCGGACAAAGGCAAGGTCTTGAAGCTGTTCGATGGTCTTGGTCTTACTGGAGAGTACCAGTTGTCCGACCGGCAGACTGCCAGCATCAAATCTAAGAACGAATGGCTCGACTGTGCCTGGTGGCATCAATGTGCGAGCCCGACTGACCATGGCGACACATGTGGAGAGGGCTTCCGACATATTGGTACCTGGGTGAAAATACACTTTCATCATCGAGATGTTTTGAATCGTTCGCGACTCGATGTGGTCGATGCCAGGTATGTACAAGAAGTGAACTTCGTAAGTCGAGACGATATAGCCTTCCATCTGATCCGGTGCCATGCCACCATATCCCTGGACCACATAGATGACCGGCATGTTGAGATCCGGAAAAATATCCTGCTTCATTGACGAAATTGCCAGAATTGAGGCAAGCATCATGCTAATCACCGCGATGATCACTGTCACCGGTCGTTTCATTGAGACGATTTGAAGCCACATGTTTAGTGATTCCTCGGTACATTTTTTAAAATCATTTCAATGCCTCAGCTGCTGCCACCATTGTCAAAAACGGTTTCAGATCTCCATGGGCATAAGCAATTGCCAATAACGCCTGCCAGACTCTTATCTGCGCCTCTGCGTCTTCTACTTCTGCTTTAGCTAGAATGCGCTCGGCTTGAGCAACTTCAACTACGTTAGTCAATCCAGCCCGATATCGTTCTCTAGATTTGATTTGACTCTCCTTTGCGGCCTTAACAAGCACGGGAGTTTCATCAGCCATCTCTTCAGCTCGTCGTAGCAAGATTTTTGCTTTCTGATCTTCCTTGATGAGCTCTTGCATTGCCACGTTCAGGTGAGCCTGGCGAGCACCGATAGTCGAACGCTCGGCAAATTTCTGCGCCCGGACTTTGTAATACTGCATAACGGGAAATTGAAACGTCAGACCAACTCCCCAATTGGCCGTCTTTGGTAAGATGCCGTCAGCTAGTGGCTTTACGAATCGTCTGTCACCTGAACCGCGTCCCCAGATCGCTGATTCATACCAGAGATGCGGATACCAGGAACGGTCGAGAAGATACAATCTCGACTTAGCTACATCCACGTCGGCCTGACGTAGAAGCGCAAGTGGATGCCGATCCAGTCGCTCCATGCCGGAAGTCAGTATGCCGTTTGAATTCTTCGGACGATAGATCAGCGGCTCCTTCACCGTTGTAATGATGGTGCCAGCCATACCAATGGACTCGGCAAGATCTTGGTTGGCAAGATCTGCATCGCGATTGGCCTTAATCAGTTCAATTTTGGCAAGCGATACCTCTGCATCGGCGCGGTAGGCCTCAACACCTGGCTTCAATCCTTTATCGCAAAGAGTGTGAACCACCAACGCCCATTCCTTCATTCGATCCAGAGTGGCTTGCTGAGCGATAATGTTTTGCTCAGCCACAAGTAAGCGCAAATAGTCGTTGGCTGTCCTGGTCACTACATCTAACTCTGTCAGTCGCTCCTGAGCGGAAGATCGGTTGACCGACTGTTTTGCGAGTTTCACATTTGCGGCTCGCCTGCCAAAATCAAACAATTCCCAGGAAAAATTCAGTCCGAGGTTGGAGCCAAATATGCTTGAAAAAGTGGAAGAGTTTCGCGGTTGACCCGACTGAATTGGAATCACATCCAGAAACTGAGGAAGGATGGTGCCGGCGGTAACATTTTGAGTGCTGCGCAGTCCTTGGATCAGAACATCGGCTCGCGGTAAATACGCTGTGCGAGCCACGGTAAGCTCATGTTTGGCAACCTCCGTTTCCGCCTTGGTCCGAACTATAGACGGAAATTTTTGGGTTGCAATCGTAACGGCTTCTCTCAAAGAAACAGTTGTAAGTTGTTCGTTCTGTTCTATATGCGGTCGCAAAAGCGGCGCATCGATCTTCAAGTCTTGTGCGACCGCTCTGCTAGAACAGAATCCGAAGAGAAGTATCAACAATGTTGACTGAACGAGTCTTACCAAGACTGACATGTATTCTTTGCTACGCGAAACCAACGCCTATTCCAAAACCTAGAGGACTTTCTCTGTACACAATCCAACAGCAGATTGATTCGAAGCTATTTTAAATCAAACATGATGCTATCTGTATGTTTTCGGAAGATTGCAGTCTCTATAAATTTCGATTTGTAAGAGGCGGCTGCAGTCCTTATGAGGCGCGCGGAGCGGTTGACATGCCAGTCGCCGCCCCAGGAAGCCAGAGAAGGACACACAGAAGCCTGTGAGACCGAAAACGGCAAAATCTGCGCCCGTAAGATCTTGAGTATGCTCGGCTCGCCAAAATGTGGGCAAACCTTGATAGGGGACGCGACTAAGAATCCCTTTCGAATCTAAAATTCCAGGCACTTCTTCTCCCTGAAAAAACTGGTCTCAGATTTTACCAGACTATCTGGGCACGCAACAGATAGGCGGCCGGTCGAAAGACCGTCAAAAATTCGCATTTAAATCGTGTGGAAATTTGTCGCAAGAACTTAAGACAAGGGAATTGTTCGCGATTTCGAGTAAGTTATCACAACCCAAGTTCATTCAATCAAACGAAAATCAGATTCCATTTCGACACCGCCTATAGTGCTAGTCAACGAGGGTACTATCGGAGGTTCCAAACTCTGACGGTGATCTAATTATCAAAGGAAGCAGAGAAGCATAGCTCAAACGAGATCACCCAAATTGCCCTCAAGTATCAGAAATTTTTCGCGTTCAGTCGGTCAACTTGACACCTTCAACCCACGGACGGATAATATAACAAACGTTCGATATAAAAAAAGCAGCCAGCCATGCCAAAAATCATCGACCATGACGAATACAGACAAGAGTTACTCCGCAATAGCTTCGAGTGCTTTGCTGCTAAAGGCTATGGGCAGGTAACTATGCGCGCGCTGGCCGAGCACCTGGGTGTTTCGACCGGCACTTTGTATCACTACTTTAAAAGCAAGGAGGCGATATTCGAGCAGCTGGTGGCGTTCCAGGCTGACAGCGACTTGCTACTGGCGGCGAATCTAGCTAAGAGTGACAGTCTTGAAAAAAGAGTTCACGCGCTCTTGAAGCTCGTTGAGGACAACCGCGAATACCTCATGAAACAGTGTTGCGTTTGGCTTGACTTTGGCCGTCATCACGGTTTTGAAGTGCTACTCGAAAAAAAGATTGTCAAAAAGTCTTACAAGCGCTACGTGCAATTTATTTCAACCTATCTTGGAGTGACGGACAAAGAGTGCGCTAACTTCGTTTGCAGTTACCTGACTGGTCTTGTCAGTGATCCATACATGATGCAGCAAAAGCTGTCGATCCAAAAACAGGGGCGAATGCTGAGTAACGCAATTGCCGCTTATTCAAAATTCAAGTAAAAATTCGATGCCGAAGATAACTCTCGAAAAAACCGAAGACCTCATCGAACGGAGTCATAGACCACGCGAAAAAGTGTGGCGGCTAGCCGTAGTAGCGATGGTGGCGATCCTGATGCTCGGCATTTTATGGCAGTGGAGGGTGGTTTCGAATTTCATTTCGCCTTTACCGGAAAAGAGTGAAGCGCAACCAGGTGATACCAATACGGAGCACAAAAGCGTAGGCGCACTGGGAAGACTCGAGCCACTGGGGCAGATTAGTAGGGTTGCGTTGCCTGCTTTCCTGAAAGATGAGCGAGTAGCCAGCGTTCTGGTCAAAGAAGGAGATTGGGTAAAAGCCGGTCAGATCATTTGCAGAATGGATGCGCAACAAAGACTCCTGAGAGAGTTAGACCTAGCCAGACGAGAAGTGCAACTGAGTGCCGCACGACTGGAGCGCGTAAAAGCTGGCGCAAAGGAAGGCGAAATCGGCGCTTCGCAAGCGGCGGTTCTGGCTCTCAGAGCAGAGCAATCGAACAAGCTCGTCGGTCAGGATGCCACCATTTCAAAGGCAAGAGCAGAGCTTGCGTTCCAAGAAAATGAGTGCGAGCGATATAGAAGACTACAGCAGGCCGGCGCAGTGAGTATTTCGCAGTACGATAGTAAAAGGACAGCGCTCAAAAGTGCGCAGGCAAACCGCGATGAGGAGCTCGCGGAGCGCAAGCGCATTGCCGAGAGTATGAAAGCTAGAATTGACGAAGCCGAAGCAAATGTAAGACGGATTAAAGAGGTGCGCTCTGTCGATGTCGCTATCGCGGAAGCTGAATTGAAGCAAGCCGAAGCAAAGAGAGACAAAGTGCTTACGGATCTTCGCCTGTCAGAAGTTACTTCTCCTCGCGACGGTAGAATACTGAAACTTAACGTCAGACCCGGCGAGACGGTAACTGAAAAAGGCATTTTGGAGCTTGGTTCCACCAGTCAAATGGTTGCCGTCACTGAAGTCTACCAGAGCGACGTCGGCAAGTTACGAGTTGGACAAAAAGCAATAATTCGTGGAGATGGAATTTCCAGTTCCATAAGAGGCCATGTACGATCGATCGGCTGGGAAGTCTCGCGGCAAAGTATCTATGCACAAGACCCGAGCACCGGCAGTGATGCGCGTGTGGTCGAGGTAAAAGTACTGATTGACGATTCAGACAACGCCATCGTCGAGAAATTGAGCAACATGCAAGTTGAGGTGGTTTTCCTTCGAGATGATTCGAAGGCGAGCAGGCAAACGCATGAAAGTACAAGATAAACTCGCCTGGCTGCTTTTGACCAGACAGAAGACGAGATTTCTAATCGCGAGCGCCGGAATAACTTTTGCTTGCATCCTGATCTTCATGCAACTGGGATTTCTCGAAGCTCTCTTTATTGGTGCCAGCAAACCACACCAGTTGCTGAGCGCAGATCTTGTTCTGGCTCATCCCAGACTACAAACGTTCTTCTCGCCGAAAAGCTTTCCACGCAGCAGGTTGTTTCAAGCATGCGGACTGCCTGGAGTTTCGTCTGTGAGTCCTTTGCGTCTAGGCACTTTGCAATGGCGCAATCCGGAAACGCACCAACTAAGGGCCATCCTCATCTTTGGCGTAGACCCAAGTAAAGAGAGTTTCGCTTTGCCTGAGGTGCAGAGGTTCCTACCAGACTTGAAACTATTTC
>CAZRMH010000275.1:0-11241 GCA_964600935.1 uncultured Candidatus Obscuribacterales bacterium | reverse complement strand
GGGCCAGTGGAACGGTGCCGGCTCAGAACCAGACGCCGTGGAGTGTTGGTCAGCAGACTCCAGTCCGCAGCGGACAACCAGCAGCTTTCTCCGGCAACTGGGATGAGATGGTCACGGGTTCATTCACTTCTTATCCCCCCGCGGCTGCGCAACTTTCATCTCAAACTCCTCCTCTTGCGCAATCATTCCTGCCGGCGGCCGGAGCCAGTCCAGTCGCTGCGCCACCACCGGTGACACCAGCGCGAAAAAAAACAACGACTTCGGTTGCAGACGATCCTGAAGTATTGTTCGCGGGCTTTATTCCACTTCGGAAAGGTCAGGGCTCCCTCAAGATCAAATTGCCCGATTCATTCTCGAATTATATTGTCGAGTGCTTTACTGTATCAGGCATGAACTGGGCGTCTAACGAAACAAGATTCACAGCAAAAAAGGATCCGTTTGTCCAGTTGACGACTCCCGTTTTCGCAACAACATCAGAATCGGGAATCGGATTCGTTCATGTCGGCTCTACAAAAGCTGCCCAACTCAACGTTGTCTGCGACGGAAAGCCTATCGACCTTTACACGGATAACGGTTCTATATTCGATGGAAAAGTTTCCGGACCTCAGACATCATATAGATTCATGGCCGGTCCCGGACATTACGAAGCAACCATGAGCCATGAAGGCGTCGTGGTGGCACAACATCAAAAACGCGTAGATCAGCCAGGCAAATTAAAGCGAGCAGTCAGATCGCTCAGAGTTCTTGTCGCCGGCGAGTCGATCTCCTTAAAAGACGAAGCCAATTTAGTCAATATTCAAGTGCTTACTGGATTGGAAAATGACTTCTCGCTGCTACTGGATGCGACGGCCGATTATTCTCACTGCTGTTGCGAACAAACCGCGGCGAAAATCTTTTCGGGCTGCATTATGTACCTGCAAGCCACGGATGATAATCGAAAAAAACTCGCTGAGTCGATAATCATCGCCGGTATTAAACGCGAAGAATCGATGTGGCTGCGCCGACAAGGCTTCAAGAGCTATCCGCACACGCCACCGAGTCCGGACACCTATTATGGTCCGAAAGCGGCACGCTATCTCTGGAATCTGCAAATGCTGAAGTCCGGCAGCAAACATTCACTCAGCGCCAATCTGCAAAAGGCGATTGAAAAAGGTTTGGACATGGCCGAAGATACTTCCAAAGCATACAACATCGCCTGGCCACCCAAGACGATTGTCACCTGTGAAGACGCCTACGGTGCCTTATGTTTCTCGCCTGGTGCCGATGCTAATCTAGCTCTGGCAATTGCGCGCGCCGTCGAGCAATCACCTTCAAACGACACGCCGAATCCGTATCTTGGAGTGAGCGTTGCAACTCGACTCGAACAATCCTATGCCGCAGCAACGCTTTTGAAAAACGGCATGGCGAACGACATCAAATTGGCATTGAAACTATCTAACATCGTTATAAGCCAGTTTAATTCGCAAGGAAGGCTCTATTCGACTGTCGATTCGGTCGCAGCAATCGCGCTGATGACCGAGCTGCAAGCGAAAGGAATCACCAAGGGCGGTGGCAAGCTCGAGATAAACGGACAGACGATCGGGAGCGAAGAAGCGATTGCATTGACGCATCCTATCAAATCGCTCAAGGTCCTGGAAGGGACAGTCACCATCGCCGTCGATACCATCGTGGAAGAAGATTGGAAAAAATTCGAAGCCGGAGTTCCTTTACGAATAAGTCTGGAACGCGATGGAGAACACTCCAGGGAGTTCACCGCGGGCGATACCGTAGACCTGGTGGTGACTTTGACGGATGGTTACAAGATGGGGGATTTGCTCTGGGTTGCCTTGCCCGATGCATTCTCGCGTATCGTCGGAGGCGGGCAGGTGAAGCTATTCTCCCTGGACTTCGCCGGTGCTAATCAACTTCGTGTATCACTTGCAGCGACAGGCACCACTGAAGCGATGGACGGGAAACTGCAAGAACAGAGCCTTGCCGTCTGCGTTCGAAACATGTTCAACGAAGAACGCGCCGGCAATCCCGGACTGATCAAAGTCAAAGTGAAACACAACAGCTAACCGTTCCGTTCCAAACCGATTCAAAACCTACTGAGACGTGACTCGCTCTGGGGAGACATCGAGAGTGAGTTCGAACACAACCCTGTCGATACTGACGTTAGGAGGAGGCAGTTCGGCAAGACGTAGTTCAATGCCCTTCAGTTCGATTCGGTCTTCGTCCGGAGTAGCACTCATCGTCCAGGCAACTTTGTTGCCTGGAGTTACTTCGCTCCGAATCGTAATGACGCGGTGCTTAGAGGCTTTTCGGTCAACGAAGTAGCCGAGAACGGTGTACTCAACGGCTTCAATATACTGCCTGAAAATTGATGGGCTGGCGATCTTTGCGACGATTTCTTGTTCGGTAATCAACTCAGCGCGATCGACGCGAGCGCAGCTCTCCGGAAGTTCCGCTTTAGGAAGTTCTTCGAGAAGTGCCGCACCTGTAGCCAAACCAGTTTCGGGTTCGTACCATTCGATTGCGATGGTGCCTCCTGCCGGCGTGACAACTTTCACGTCCTCTCCAGTCATCAATCCTTTGCGCATCTTGAGCCAATCAGGAGTCGTCAGACTCAGAAGGAACGAATCTTCAACCACCTGAGCGTTGCTTTCATCCTGCTCTGGGAAAATCAAAACAGAGCAACCGCAAACTTTGGAACCATCGCTTCCTGGAGGCGTGATCGCTGACGGACCGTTTTCCATAGTCGCTTGCCAGACGAGTAGTGCATTAGCATCCGGATCTAATTCCGTCGATACTACTAGTGGTGCCTCGTCAGGAATCTGGGTGAGCAGCTCGTTTAATCCCTCATGCAATCCCACAGGGCATCTGAGACTCAAGGTTGTACCTGCCAGTTGGACCCGAACACCTGGAATAGCGAATTGCGGAACCTTGGAGAGGATGCTCTTCTCCATGTCCTCTTTCATCTGTTCGGTCACTACTGAATTACGATGTCGATCGACCCACGGAGGGCATGGGAAATGGCTGAACGTATAGCCCAGCAGAGCCAGTATACGAGTCAGACCATAACGACGGGCAATCTGTAGTTCATCTTCTGTCAATAACACGCAACTGAGAATGCTGCCTGGTTCTTCTATACCAGCGATGCCGAGTGGTCGAAGATACGCCATGGCGCGAAACTTAGAATCGATAAAACCGGAGTCACCAAACTCGGTGACATCGCCCTCGGTGACGAAGCTACCCTGTTCTGCGTACTGCTTGACCGTGAGGAACAGACCGAGCGGATCCATCGGATAGTCCTTCTCGGATTCGAAGTTTTCTTGTTTAACCAAAATTGCCAGTTCTTTCTGACCATAGCGAGAAAGACCTTCGCTTACGAACGACCAGCACGAAAACGCGTTGACGCCTTGCTGCATATCGTGCAAATTGACTATCGCATAGAGCTCGTCTGGAATGATCTCGAATCGTACCGGTGGAGCCGGTTGTTCTTGACCAAGCTGCAAAACGTTTTCGCCAGCGATATTTTCTTCGTTCGCCATAAAATCTCCCGGTGATGACCTTTTCGTTCAAAGCAACAATGAATCGTTTAAAACAGCGATTGTTCAAACACAATATTTGTCCAAAACGATAATAAAAGGGAAGAGCGCTGTTTCAAAAAAACAGCGCTCTCAGTTTCTTTTAAACAGCAGCTCCGGCTAGAGCTGTTGGTCTGCCGCTGGGTTCGCCGTTGGCGTAACGGATTCCCAGCGCATCTTGAGCGATGATCATGCGTTGAACTTCGCGTGTGCCTTCGTAGATGTTGAGTACTTTGGCATCGCGGAAGAAGCGCTCGACTGGATACTCATCGGAGAAGCCGTAGCCACCGAAGATTTGAACAGCGTCGTGACCGGCACGGTTGGCTGCTTCACCGCAGAAGAGTTTGGCGAGTGAAGTTTCGAGCGTGTTTCTGACGCCTTTGTTCTTCAAGTGACCAGCTCTGAGATACAGCAAACGACCAGCTTCGCATTCCACGACCATGTTAGCGATCATGGCTTGAACCTGTTGGTGCTCGCCGATTGGCTTGCCGAAGGTTTTTCTGACCATGGCGTACTCAGTGCAATGATCGATACAACCTTGAACAACACCGACAGCTCCAGCAGCGACAGAGTATCTACCGTTATCGAGCGCGGACATTGCTACTTTGAAGCCGTTGCCTTCGCCGCCAAGAATGTTGGCTTTAGGTACGCGAACTTCATCGAGGAAGAGCGATGACGTATCGGAAGCGCGCAGACCAAGCTTGCCGTGGATTGGCTGAGCCGAGAAGCCCTTAGACTTGGTGTCGACGATGAAGCAGGTGATGCCTTTGTGGCCGAGCTTCGGATCAACAGTTGCGAAAACTAATGCGTGGGTTGCGATCGAACCGCAAGAGATCCAAACCTTTTGTCCGGAAAGCAAATAATCATCGCCGTCTTTGACTGCGCGAGTTTGCTGGTTAGCAGCATCAGAACCGGCTTCTGGCTCGGTCAAACCGTAGCAACCAATCGCTTCGCCGTTGCAAAGTTTAGGTAGCAATTCTTGCTTCTGTTCTTCGGTTCCCCAGCGGAGAATGGTGAGCGCGACCAGTGAAGTTTGAACTGAAAACAATGTGCGTGTGGATGAGCAAACGCGATTGATTTCTTCAGTCATCAAACCGTAGGCGATGTAATCTTGTCCGAGACCGCCGTACTTCTCAGGAATTGGGCAACCGAGAAAACCTTCAGCGAAAATCTTCTTGGCGATTTCCCAATCGAATTTTCCTTCGCGATCGTTCATTTGCGCTTTAGGAGCGATTTCGCGTTCAGCGAATTCTCTCATGTGTTTGCGGATAGCAACTTGCTCCGGCGTGAATTCAAAATCCATTGTTCGTAAATCCTCTAGAGTCTAGGTCAACTTAATAAAAGGGTGACTCCAGGCGAACCTCGCCTGGAGTCGTCAAATTTCTATTCGCCTTCGTATTTGTCGATCTGCGCTTTTTGCAGATGACCGGAGTAATCGATGTAAACCGATTTCCACTCGGTAAATTGATCGATAGCAGTTGGTCCAGCTTCACGGTGACCGTTGCCGGTTTGCTTCACGCCGCCGAATGGGAGCTGAATTTCAGCACCAATTGTTGGAGCGTTGATGTAAACGATACCGGATTCGAGTTCTTCAATTGCTTGAAAGGCTCGGTTGATATCCTTGGTGTACATCGAGAGAGACAGACCATAGTCGGTACCATTAGCAACCTTGATCGCTTCGTCAAAATCTTTGACCGGGATGATGCAGGTTACTGGTCCGAAGATTTCTTCTTGAGCGATTCTCATCGATGCTTTCACATCGCCGAATACTGTCGGCTCGTGGAAGCAACCTTTAGCCAGATCGCCTTCGGTCAGAATGCGACCGCCAAAGAGCAGCTTGGCGCCCTCAGCTTTACCGATTTCGACGTAAGAGTTGACGCTCTCCAGTTGCGATTTGCTAACCACTGGACCGACATCATTCTTAGGATCTAAACCATCGCCGATTTTAAGTTCTTTCGTACGAGCGACGAATTTGTCAGCGAATTGTTTGTAGATTTTTTCGTGAACGATTATTCTGGAAGTCGCTGTGCATCTTTGTCCAGCGGTTCCAAATGAACCCCAGAGAGCACCGTCGACAGCAAGATCTACATCAGCATCATCCATTACGCAAATGGCGTTTTTGCCACCAAGTTCGCAAGTGATGCGCTTCATCAATTCGCCACAACGACCAGCGATGCGACGACCGGTTTCTGAAGAACCGGTAACCGAGATGCAGCCAACGCGCGGATCTTCAACTAGTGGTTGACCAACTTCGCTACCGGAGCCGGTGACGAGGTTTACAACGCCTGGTGGAAGTCCAGCTTCATTGAGAATTTCAACAAACTGCATGGCGACCAGTGGCGTATCGGATGCTGGTTTGAAAACGATAGTGTTGCCGGCGACCAGGGCAGGAAGCATCTTCCAGCTCGGGATAGCGACAGGGAAGTTCCATGGGGTGATGACGCCGACTACGCCGATTGGCACGCGAACTGCCATGGCGAATTTGTTGCGCAATTCTGATGGAACGGTCATACCCATGAGGCGACGACCCTCACCAGCAGCGTACTTAGCCATGTCGATCGCTTCTTGGACATCGCCACGAGCTTCTTTGATGACTTTGCCCATTTCGCGAACCATATTGCGAGCAAGCTCTTCTTTTCTTGATTCGAGAATATGTGCAGCTTTCAAAATGATCTCCGCACGTTCCGGAGCTGGAGTTTTCTTCCAACCTGGGAACGCTTTGTGAGCAGCATCAACAGCGGCTTTGAGATCTTTCTCGCTGGACAAGGGGAAATGTCCGACGACTTCTTCGAGGTTAGCTGGATTGTAGGAGGCGAAGGTTCTGCCTGTTTCCGACTTTACCCATTTACCATCAATGTAATTGTGATAAATCTGCTGACCGGTTGTCTTTTCTAACGTTTTAGTCATAGTGTTTTTCTCCAACTGCCTTACTTCTCGGATACTGCGGTTTCGATAATCTTCAGTGCATCATCGATTTCACGATCAGATGCGTTGAGTGGTGGTATCAGTCTGATGACGTGCCCCTTGTAGCCGCAAGCCAGGACTAGCAGCTTGTTTTCGAAGCAATGCTTCGTGACCTTTTCGCCCCATTCTTTGCTCGGGTGACCTTCAGCATCGTTGAATTCGATACCGATCATCATTCCGCGGCCGCGTACTTCGGCAATGTGTTTTTTGCCTTCGGCGATTTTCTTGAGACGATTCATCATGTCATTACCGGCAGAGAGAGCGCGTTCACAGAGCTTCTCTTCTTCGATAACACTGATGCTGGCCAGTGCCGAGGCGCAGGAGACAGGGTTGCCACCGAATGTGGTGCCGTGCCTTCCGGCATCCCATTTAGCGGTCATTTCTCTGTTAGCTACGAATCCTGAAAGCGGCATGCCGGCTGCGATTCCTTTAGCCATGGTCATGATGTCCGGCGTGATGCCTTCCCATTCGGTCGCGAACATTTTGCCTGTTCTGCCGAAACCGGTTTGCACTTCATCCATGATCAACATGATGCCGTGCTCGTCAGCAACTTTTCTCAAACGCTTGAAGAAGCCTTCCGGTGGAACGACATATCCGCCTTCACCGAGGATAGGCTCTACGATAAACGCAGCAACTTGTTTCGGATTGACGATTTGAGCGAACAACAATTCGAGTTCATCGAAGCAATAATCAAGAACTGCTTGCGGATCGTTTGGTGTTTGCGATCTCAAAACATATGGGAATGGAGTCGTGAAGATGGCTGGCTGAAGCGGTTCATACATGTCACGATAAGTGATCTTCGATGTCGTAAGTGCCATGCACAAATGAGTGCGTCCGTGGAATCCGCCCCGGAAATTAATTATCGCTGGGCGACCGGTGACATAACGAGCCAGTTTAACTGCGCCCTCCACGCACTCGGCGCCTGAGTTAGCGAGGAAAACAGAATCGAGATTTCCTGGCGCGATGTGAGCGATCTTTTCGCAGAGCTCAATGTAACCAGTGTGGTGAGTGCAGACCGAAGTGTGCATCAACTTACCAACTTGCGCTCTGACGGCTTCTACAACTTTCGGATGGCAATGGCCAATGTTGTTGACCGCGATACCGGTCGTGAAGTCGAGGTACTTGTCGCCGTTGACGTCATACAGATAAGACCCTTCGCCTCTTTCCGCGACGATCGGAGCTTGTCTTGCAAGGACAGGGTTGACGTAAGTGCGATCGAGTTCAATCAACTCTTTGTTCTTATCTTGTGTTTTAGCAGTGACCATAACGATTCCTCATGCACTGACTCGGAACGCACTTAAATTCCGCGCGCTCTACGGGTCGGAGTACAGCAAATGAGCGTCATGATATCAACTAAATATATAGATCCCCTTTATCCTTTAGTATTTACATCGAAATTGAGCGCAACAGACCGTCATCAGCACGATTGCCAAGGGCAGGAGAAACGCAGAATGGCTTCCACCGACGCAAAAAATTAAAGAACTGCAAGACAAAATAGAGACTTGGGAAAACCGGGGCTCAAATGGCTAAACAACAGGGTCAAGCGCAGTCCAGGCGGCTCTGGATAAGAAGAAAGAATTTGAGAAGGAACTGGCGAGGCTGCAAGGTTCCTAACGCATCTTCGCTTCTGCGTGAAGACGACTGAGCATCTATGTGAAGGGTGGCTGCGCATCAACGTGGGATTTTCAAAGCGATTCTAAAAGCAAATTTTCAAAGCAAATTTTATAACCATTGTTTGACCCTCCCATTCAATCGACCGACCACCTATATCGGATCGCTAAATCGATGATTTTCGAAATTGCCTCAAAACGCCCACTCAGCTTGAAAGTGGAATTATAAAGATCCTGATCTGTGGATCCGACCTAAGGCTGAAATTGGCAAATATGTCCCGAGAATCAACGCCCGCGAACATTTCGCCATAAGACACGAAAAACGGGCAGATCCTCAAACGCAAAACATCGAGCACCAGAGTGCTAGAAAAACATAAGTCGTGCTCGAAGAACTTACGGTGCTAGAAGAAACGAGGCATTCTAGAAAAACGAAGACAGAGTGAAGCCGAATTCATAATTGGATGTATAAAATTCCGGCGGTAAAATGGAAACTTCTAACACCGCTTTTGGTGCTGTTTTTAGCAATTCGCGAAAACTTTCGATATCAGTTTTAAACGCAACATCGTCGGGATTGTAATAACCGATGAATTCACCCTTGTCGATGAAAGCTAGAGTAGTTGCGGGATAGCGACCTGAGGTCGAAACAGCCAGCGTTGCTGTTCCGGATTTCTCATTCAACCAATTACGGATATATTCGAGGTAATCCACTGCGCTGTAGTCATCGTGCCGTTCTACAGGGAATCCGACAAATAGTGAGGCAAGTGGAGCAACAATTCTTTCATCGAGCGAAAACATCATCGCTGACGACTGCGCGTTATTCATTTGGGCGACGACATCGTAAATGGCATCAGCGCTGGGTTTCGGAGTAGGGTCCGTTTTACTACCGTAGAGAACGCCATAAACACGACCCTGTCTTAGAAGCAAAAAGCCACGTTGCTTAAGCGCTCGATTCGATACTTTCAGACCGCCGGTTACTTTGCCATTTTCGATTTCGTTGACTAGTGATTTAACACCGATGGCGCGGATCTCGAGATAGTTGACGGCGTTGGAATTCTCGGCGGGCACAATCAAATCTGTGGCGCGGCGCATCTCATGACGAGGTTCGAGACAATTACGTTTAACGTAGCCGAATTCTTTTTCGAAAGATCCATCCGGTGGGAGCGCTGACATACTAGCGTCCGATCAAACTACGAGCACTCTGTCTTGCAACCTGGCGACGCAGTGATCCGGATTTTGCAGGAGTCTTTTTCTTATTTTCCTTCTTGCTTTCTTGATGAAAAACTAGAGGAAAAACTTCGTCCAAATGGCTGACTGGAACCAGTTCAAGCTTCTCTTTGACGTATTCGGGAATATCCTGCAAATCTTTCTCGTTGCTGCGAGGGAAAATCACGGTCTTGATACCGGCGCGCAATGCAGCCAGGACTTTCTCCTTCAGCCCACCAATGGCGAGCACTCGACCACGAAGAGTAATTTCTCCGGTCATTGCGACAGAACCTTTCACAGGACGTTTTGATATTGCCGAGATCAACGCGGTGCACAGCGCAATACCCGCTGACGGTCCATCTTTCGGGATAGCGCCCTCAGGAATATGAACGTGGATATCGCGATCGTCCAGAAAAGCTGGATTGATATCGAGCAGTTGAGCGTGCGATCTGATGTAACTGAAAGCTGCATGAGCAGACTCTTTCATAACATCGCCCAGTTGACCGGTAAGTTGCAGATTGCCTTTTCCGGGCATCGTGTTCACTTCCACCGACAAAGTTTCACCACCGGTTTCGGTCCAAGCAAGTCCTGTAACCAAGCCAATTTGTGGTCCTTTCTGTTCGTTCTCGCGGAGAACCTTCGGCGGTCCAAGAAACTCGTGCACCATTTGCGGTGTCACTTTTACAGAAGCGGCTTCACCGCCGACGATGCGAGCTGCGACTTTCCGGCAGACCTGCGCGACGGCACGTTCCAGGTTGCGAACTCCGGCTTCCCTGGTGTGTTCCTGAATTATTTTGCGAATCGCTTCCTTTTGAAACTTCAGTTGTTTCGTACTCAACCCGTGCTTTTTCAGAATTCTTGGAACGATATGAATTTCTGCAATCGCCAGCTTCTCTTCTTCAGTGTATCCAGAAAGGGCGATAATCTCTAAACGGTCATGGAGCGGTCGAGGAATGTAATCCAACGCGTTGGCGGTTCCAATGAACACGACTTCTTCGAGGCTGAATGGCGCATCAAGATAGTGATCGGTAAAGCTGGAATTTTGATCGGGGTCGAGAACTTCCAGCATAGCTGCAGTCGGATCGCCCATGTAGTTGCGAGTCATCTTCTCGATTTCATCGAGCAGAATCACCGGATTTTTCGTGCCGGCTTGTTTCAACGCTTGAATGATACGGCCGGGCATGGCACCAATATAGGTGCGGCGATGTCCGCGAATTTCGGCCTCGTCATTGACGCCACCAAGGCTGATGCGCGCAAACTTGCGATTCATCGCAGCCGCAATGGACCTGGCCAAGCTGGTTTTACCTACGCCAGGCGGTCCGACCAAACACAGAATAGTGCCTTGCGATTCCTTCGAGAGTTTACGAACAGCAAGGTATTCGAGTATGCGTTCTTTTACCTTATCGAGCCCGTAGTGGTCTTCTTCAAGGATCTCATCGGCGCGCTCCAGATCGATAATTTCTTTGGAACGTTTCGACCACGGCAGACTGCACATCGTATCAAGATAGGTCCTAATAACCGCAGCTTCGGCACTTTGCGGCATCATCTTTTCAAGACGAGCAAGTTCCTTATTCACTTTTTCAAGCGCAGGTCCTTTGATCTTGCATTTCTTGATCTTCAGTTTATACTCAGCTACTTCGCCAAGCGCCTCGCTGTCTGCGTTTAACTCATCTTGAATAATCCGCATTTTTTCGCGCAGATAATATTCGCGTTGAGTTTTTTCAAGATTGAATCGAACCTTGTCGTGAATTTGTTGTTCGAGATCGGCTAATTCCAACTCTCTTGAGAGAAGCGTGCCGATGTATTCCAAACGTTCTGTCGCGTCAGCGATCTCTAGACATCTTTGTCGTTCTGAAACTTCCAGACCAAGATACGTAGCGATGATGTCGGCGAGCCGC
>CAZRMH010000274.1:0-11306 GCA_964600935.1 uncultured Candidatus Obscuribacterales bacterium | reverse complement strand
GGCTCTGAGCGCGATTTTCCTCGCACCGCCACTGTGCATTTTGCTTTCGCTGTCCGCCCTACCGGCAATAGACGTTCTGACTAAACGCTCACGAATCTTCTTCACTGCACTGGGGGCACTAGCTCTGTCTGGAGTAATTTTTTGCTGGGGATTGCTATTGCTGGTTCAAATCCACGACTCCTTCGCTCGGGCACGGGAATTGACGCTGTTCAAAATCCAGTTATCACACCGCATGCAGTCGACAGACGGAAAACTGGTAGTGATAAACCCACCATTTGACACAACTGAAGAAATGGAGCAAATCTCAATTGCCGGAGAAATTAAAGCTGAGCTTCCGGAAAACAGAGATCGGGAAGAACGAATTTTTTCAGGACTCCTCGATTCACCTCTGGCCAGTCAGGTGATACCAATAGCCGCTCGTCGTCGACAACCAATTGGTTTCGTGCGACTGTCTAAGAAGGAACACGCGACGCCCGATCCGAAAGTTCCGGCAACGGCAGTGACCGACTACTACGCCTGGTCCAACGAACTGGGAAGGCTCATGCCTATCTATTACGTGGGCGCCGCCAATGTCAAAATTACAGTCAATTCGGATTCGTTGAAACGGGTTAAAACCGAGCCCAGGGAAATTTCAAAAATCCCCTCGAACCAATGGGAGCAACTGCCCATAGACCAGGGGTATATTGAGAAATTGACTGAGGGAGTCGGTTTACACGCAGGCGAAAAAGAAGATTTATTTGTCTGGTTTCCTCACGAACTGCTTGATCCAACTAAAAGTAATCTAGTAAGAGTTCACTGCTCCAGACGAAACGGCGGTCGCAAGTCGCCCGTTTACCTGATATTTAAAGGAAAGGACAGTGATGACGTGGGCGTAATACAATTGCGCCTGAGCACCCCAGACCAAAACGGCGACACCGTGTTCGAAGCTACGACGCGAGGATTCGCAGAGTGGAATAGACACAGTGCTATATCATCTCTAGGTATCAAGCTTCCTGCGGGCAGCGAAGGAATTGTTTTGAAATCGATTGAAACCATGCGCGGTGCAAACAACCAATGAAAAATCAAGAACTTGACGCCCAGAGAGACTCACCGCAACATCTCAGAGAGCGGCACGAATACTACCAAGGACCGTTGTTTCTTGTTGGATTGGTGGCCCTGCTCTGGGCTCTGGTCGAGCTTAAGGCATTGCTAATAGCATTAGTTTTTTCAATAACACTTGCTTCAGCAATCGCTCCTATCGCAGAGAAAGCAGAAACAAAATGGAAAATTTCTCGCGCGATAACCGTGATTGTCATCTTCGGAATAGTTGGAGTGATCTATTCTTTTCTTGTCGCGGCCCTGTTTCCGACCTTACGAGAACAGGCGTTGAGTCTCTACGACAATTTGCCGAAATACACTGAAGGAATCAATATTCTCTACAACAGACTGAGAGAATTGTTCGGTGAGAGTGTCACCAGCTTCAATGTCAGTCCTACCGAAATCAAAAGCGTAGTTTCAAAAGTCAGCAGCCATGCGCTTCACCTTGGAACCGATCTCGCCACCGTGATTGCCACCACAATATTGGTTTTGTTCCTCACTGCATTTTTTGTGGTCGAAGCCAATACAATGTGGCCGAAGTTACTCGAGTGGTTACCAAAAACCAAACGCGAGCGCTTCGCCAAGCTGATTCGCCCACTAGAATCCAGGTTAGGCGGCTATATACGCGGTCAATTGTTGGTATGTGTTGCCGTCTCTACATTTCTCACAATTGGTTTGAGTCTCCTAAAAGTCGAGCATGCGCTGTTGCTTGGCGCGCTTTCCGGGCTGCTTAACCTCGTGCCGTTCGTAGGCTCGATTATCACTGCCGTACTCTCCTTAGTGGTGGCATTCAATCAATCGCCTGAACTTGCCGGCGCAGTGTTTTTACTCTTTGCACTGGAACAATATTGCGAGAGTAACCTGATAGTGCCGAATCTGCTGGGCAAACAAGTCGAACTTCACCCGCTGGTAGTTCTATTCGCCATTTTGATCGGAGCATCTTTGCTGGGAGTCTCCGGCGCCTTGATTGCCGTCCCCGTGGCGACTGCTGGCACTCTTCTTGCACAGGAATTCTACCTGAAACCTTTGAAAGAGAAAGAAAGCAGGCTAGCTGCAGAGGAAATCGCCAGCCAGCAAGCGGCGTTCGACGATGACTGTTTCGCTAACGCGGCCGCGATTCTCTCGGAAACGCGCCCGACAGCTAAATCTACAATCGACACGCCTCTTGAAAAAACCGTCGTTGTCGAAGCAGACAATGCCACGCCTGACAACAATGTCTGATTATATTGCTGGTCGGCACCCAGCGTTCTGCTAAATATTCGTCAAATCAATCGTCTATGATGTATGTTTGATTCACGGACTGTCAGATTCGCGCGTGTAAGTTCGAAACTCATACACGGCTGAAAAGTCCGCTTTAAAGTCATAACGACTGCTGAGGTCAACGCGTGAGTGGTACTGAAAGGTTAGGCAACGACCCTCGATGGGGCACCGGAATTCGAAAGCTGGCGGCGGCGGTAATCAAGGGCGCTCCCGCCACGGCAGAGGCGGCGATCTGCACCGTATTCAGTGCAGGTGAAGCCTGGGACTGCACCGTCGAATACGGCCCTGTTACCGGCATGGTCGATGTACAGGAGCCGATCTTCGAGGCCGCTGCCGAAATTGTAGACGTTTGGTTCAGTCACAATTCCACCTTTCCAGGTTTGACATTTATTTTGTTGAAACAGAAAGAAGGCGACTGGCAAATCAATATTGATTTCACTGGTCACGCAGAGGATGCGGCACGCCACTATCAAGACAGGGGAGCGCAAAACACCGCTCCGCCGCCAGCGCCTGAACCCACAGTGCCCCAAAGCGCTGTTGCGGATGACGAACAACGCGACGAGCGCAACGCCGATCAGGGCAGCGCAGCAACGCGTCAACGCCGCTCAGCGCGTGCTGGAATGGTACAGGAGCAATCAGAAGTTCCCGGTCCCCCATGGATGAAAGTCGCGGTTATCGCCGTCGGCGCCCTGATCGTGTTAGGTGGAATCGGAGGTGGCATAGTCTTTTTCATGAGTCAAAAGCCTGCCGTTCAGTCAGTCAAAACTTTCGAGCAAGAAAGAAAAGGGTTTGAAACTAATCTGACCAAACGTATGGAAGCGCCGCAGAAATTCGAAGAATCGGCACCGGATTCGGTGAAGGAAGTCGAATATACTTCCAATGGTAAACAGCTAAAAGCATGGCTAGTACTGCCGGACAGAGAACCACCATATCCTGCGGTAATTTTTGCGCACGATGGATTTGCCCTATCGCGGGGCGATTATGATTCGGTCGTGCCGTTTGTTAGCCAGGGCTTCGCGGTTCTCATTCCGTCGTTCCGGGCTGAAAATGGCAATCCCGGCGATTTCGAGATGTGCTACGGCGAGGTCGACGATCTGGTAAATGCAATCGATTACATGGCGACGAGGAAAAAAGTCGATCGAGAAAGCATTTTTGCCGCAGGATATGGAGTAGGCGCGACCACAGTGATGCTTGCCGCAGAACTATCGCCCCACCTTCGAAAAGTCGCGGTTTGTGGCGGACGGCCGGATATGGCAGAAGCAGCCGCAGCTTATGAAAACGCACCGTTCGATACACGCGATGAAAAAGAACTGGCAATGCGCTCACCAGCGAAATTCGTCAATGACTTGAAATGTCCCATGCTCTTGATTTACGCGGAAAAGGAACCATCACACAAACTCTTTTTCGAGCAAGCCCAAAAAATGGAAAAGGCAAGTAAGAAGGAAGTCTTACTCGTTGAAGAGCTGCCAGGCGAGACGCACGAGAGCGGTTTAGCGCCGGCAATTTCCAGAATGCTGACGTTCTTTCACGCTCGCTAACTTGTTGCCTTACGCTTGCTGAGCGGCGATCGACTTGATACCACTTCCCACAGCATCGGGCAAATTCAGGCGTTGTTCTTCAAGAATTTTGTCGAGCTCTCGGCAAATAGTGAACGGCAGAAACGGACCGTGATAAACCAGTCCGGTATAAATCTCAAATGCGCTGGCACCAGCAGCGATGAATTCAAATGCTTCAGCACCACTTGTAATACCACCGCAAGCGATAATCTGTTGACTGTCTTCTTTCAATCTAAACACTTCACGACACAGTTCAAGCGCCTTTTCACGAATTGGCGGTCCACTCAAACCACCAGGACCGATCTTCGCTACCAGGTCGCCATTTGATTTGAGATTTGCTCTGGAAGTGGAAGTGTTTCCGCAAATAAACCCCGCCAGCCCATGATGTTTAGCCATTCTAACTACGTTATCCAAAAGTTCTCGATCGCTATCAGGCGACAATTTCACAAACAACGGAATTCGATTATGGTTGATTCTTACAATTTCAGTAATCACTGCGTCGATCGTGTTAACTTCGGCGAGCTTGGTCTCATGGGTGTTCGGACAACTCACGTTTATCGAGGCATAGATCATTCTCAGATCTTTGATCGCGTTAAAGCTCGTGACGAAATCGGCGATGGCTTTGTCGCCAACAATTGATGGATGATTCGTCTTGGCGATATTAATGGCAAGCGGAACACTAGAATGAGCGACAGAGAGCTTTTCGGCGACTCGCGCTGCACCTTCTCCATTCAAACCCATGTAGTTGATGACGGCTTCATCATCGGGCAGTCGAAAAACTCGCGGTTTCGGATTGCCCTTTGTTGAAATCGCAGTAATCGAGCCAATCTCTGCAAAGCCAAAACCCATGAACCGAAGCCATTCAGTCAAATCAGCATTCTTGTCGAACCCTGCAGCCAAACCAACTGGATTTCCAAGCTTGTGTCCAGCTATAGTTGTGGACAAACGACTTGATTGGTCGTTGTACCAAAACTCTATTTGTGTTTTCAAAACAGACAGCAACGGCAACAATTTGTGCGATAGCAAATGCGCTTCCTCAGGATCCATGCGGAAAAGCGATGGTCGAAGGTAGCGCTCATAAAAGCCGTCGCGACGATTGGTCACTAGTCACCCAACTGAGTGTGTTGCACTGCAAGTCCAATGTTATCCGAAACTGATGCAATTGCAAATGCATGTGTTGCGCTACTGTTAAATCAACTGGCCCACTCGTGTCCGTCTATGAACGTTCGAACGAATGCCGCATCCGGACTTGGACCTCCGGTGGTCTGGCGAAACAGTTTTCAACCTTCGCGATGGAACTGCTCACACGAGCACCGCATATAATGCGGGCAATCTATTGCGTTTATCCTCATGTCGTGATGTAGTAGTAAGTGAATAGTCGTGGAGTGGGAAGATATGTCCGATAACGATTCCAAACTTCCGGGGAAGAATATTCAAATTGTCCTCACAATAATTTTCGTCGTAGTGGCGCTCGGCTTGGTCATGATCGTGAAGCCGTTCGGCACCGTCCACGTCGAAGGTAAATCCGGTCCTGGCGCAGCTCCTCCAGGCACATCACCCACGGGACCTCCGGTTCAGAAGCCGCCTAAATAGCTATACGATACGCGAGAGTCCTTGACGATCTCAGTCGATGGGGCGAGGCTTGGTTGCGAAACGCTTTTGGGCGAGTGGGGGAAAACTGCGCAAAAATCGGCGCATTTTTGTGTACTTTTCTGCGCATTTTGGGCGAAAAAGCTAATTTTGAATACTTTTCTGCATCTTGACCTGCTTTGTCTCGGTGTATCGCGTTTCTTCCGGCGCACAAGCTCCAACCGCGTTTGATTCATGAGCGAATCGACGAGTGCTGCGCTTAGTGAATGTGGATTCCCACTTCCTTGCGATACTCTTCCATCTTGTCCCAGTCTTGCGTGACTTCCGGGCGCTTTTTACTGAGTTCGTTCCAGGTCACATGTGGGCGTCCTGTCTCAACTTCGACCATTGAGATGCAGTCATCGACTGGGCACACGGTGCTGCAAAGATCACAGCCGACGCAGTCTTCTTCACGAACAACCGGCATCAGTTTATTGTCTCCGTTGCCGATGTTCAGTAACTTCACTTCTTTGAGATCGATGCACTGGTGCGCGGCATCATTGCAAGCAATGTAGCAAAGATTACAATTGATGCATTTATTGTGATCGATGCGAGCGACTGATTGGAAGCCGAGATCGAAGTCACCGAAGTGTGAGATGCGCGGTAAGGATTTGCCGATGAAATCGTGCGGTGATTGGAAACCACGTTCGTCCATCCAGTTAGACATGCCATCGATCATATCTTCGACGATTCGGAAACCCCAGTGCATGACTGCGGTACAGACTTGTACGCTGGTGGCACCGAGCAACATGAATTCAACTGCGTCGCGCCAAGTTTCGATGCCGCCCATTCCGGAAATCGGAATACCGCTCTTCTGAAATTCCGGGTCGGCACCGACAGCACTGAGCAAGTGCAATGCGATCGGTTTCACTGCCGGTCCGGCGTAGCCTCCGTGACCGCCCTTACCACCGACGTTTGGCTTAATTTCGAAGGTATCGAGGTCGACACCGATGATACTATTGATGGTGTTAATCAATGAAAGAGCTGATGCTCTTCCGTTGATCGCAGCACGGGCTGGTTGCACGATATCAGTGATATTCGGAGTGAGTTTCACAATCACCGGAATGGTGGCAACATCCATTACCCACTCGGTGACCATGCAAGTGTACTCAGGCACCTGCCCCATTGCAGAACCCATGCCGCGCTCCGACATACCGTGAGGGCATCCGAAGTTGAGTTCGAAACCATCGCATCCGGTTTGTTCTGCCCGTTTGATGATCTCTTGCCAGGCTTCTTTCTTTGATTCAACCATTACTGAACAGATAACAGTATTTTTTGGAAAGAGTTTCTTCGTTTCAGCGATTTCGCGGAGATTAGTTTCGATCGGACGATCGCTGATTAGTTCAACGTTGTTTAAACCGATGATTTTGCTGCCTTTATAGTCCATCGTACCGTAGCGATTGCACACATTCATGACAGGCGCGCCAATGGTTTTCCAGACCACTCCGCCCCATCCTTGTTCGAACGCCTTCTGGACCTGATATCCCGAGTTCGTCGGCGGCGCTGACGCCAACCAGAACGGATTTGGTGACTTGATTCCACAGAAGTCGATCTCTAAGTTAGCCATTTTGTTCTCCAAACAATTTTCGCTCAGGACAATCGATGAACGCTGAGACCGCCTGCACAAGAGACGCTCAACAGTTCGTCTTTATCATTTTTTCGACGAAAGCTCAGGTACTTTGTGAGCCTTTTCACCACAGAGCGCCACGTGAATTCCGTTAGCCGCAATTTTTCCATCTTCTACCGCCATCACAGTTGAAGCTTCGCCATGGCTGCGAATGCAGTCTCCACCAGCGAAAATCTTCGGATGATCAGTGCGATTGGTTGCGTTATCAACCTCAATATAACCTTTGATCAACTTCACACCAAACTGCTGGAGTTTGTCGGTGACAGCTGTCAATTTCTTCTGACCGATCGCTTTGATTACCATATCGCATGGAATTTCGAAGTCGGAATCCGGCATCTCGACTGGCGATCGGCGCCCCGACGCGTCAGGTTGACCAAGATCCATTCTTCTACATTTGAGTGCTTTGACTTTACCGTTTTCGCCAATCACTTCGACCGGTTGAGTCAAGAACATAAAACTCACACCTTCGTTCATCGCGAATTGATACTCGAAATGATAAGCAGGCATCTCAGCTTCTGAACGGCGATAAACGATGGAGACCCGCTCACTGCCAAGACGTCGGGCGATGGTAGCACAGTCGATTCCAGTATTTCCGGCACCAATCACACATACACGATTGCCAAAATTGATCTCTTTTAGCGATTTGATTTTTGTTTCTTCGATAAATTCGAGACCATCCAAAACGCCCTCGAGATCTTCGCCAGGAATCGATAGATCCGGCACGCGACCCAGGCCGACCGAGACGAAGATCGCGTCGTAGTCTTTGACGAGATCGTCGAAGGAAACATCTTTGCCGACTTCGACGTTGTATTTAAACTTGACACCCAGTCGTTCTATCATCCGCACTTCATCGAGACTGACTTCGACCGGCTCGCGAAAAACCACGATGCCATAAGTGTCGAGACCACCACCCCATTCGCGTTTTTCCAGCACCGTGACTTCGAAACCGCGCTTCGCTAGTTCGCCCGCGCAGGACAGACCAGCTGGACCTGCGCCGATGACGGCGACCTTGAAGCCGTTGGGTTCACCCGGTTTGAAGAAATCGATGTTGCGTTCTTTCGCGTAATCCATCGCATAGCGCTGCAATCTTCCGATTGTAATCGGCTTGTGGTCATGCTCGAGAACACAAGCGCCCTCGCATAAAACCTCTACCGGACAAACCCGACTGCAACTGGCGCCCATCAAGTTGGACTCCAGGATAGTCTTTGCTGAACCCTTGACGTTTCCAGTTGAGATTTTGCGGATAAACGTCGGAATATCGATCGTCGTCGGGCATGCCACCATACATGGTGCGTCGTGACAATAGAGACAACGATTAGCCTCGAGCACAGCTTCACGCTCGGTATAGGCCGGATGATATTCCTGGAAGCGTTCTTCCAGACTCAGTTCCCAGGGCTTGTATTTGTATGGTTTGTAATGCTCAGCCATTTGATCACATCGCTTTTTGAAGGGAAATCAGTTGATCGGAAGGTAGCTGTTTAAAGCTTTACCAGTTCGTCATACGTTTCCGGTCTGCGATCGCGATAGAACTGCCAGGTGTTGCGCACTTCTTTGATCTTATCGAGATCGAGATCAGCAACGACAAGTTCTTCTCCATCCCGACTAGCTTCTTTGATGATTTGACCGCGAGGATCGCAGAAATAGCTGGTTCCGTAGAACTGCCCGATATTCCATGGCTCTTCGGTACCCACTCTGTTGATGGCACCAATGAAGTATCCGTTTGCAGCAGCGTGAGCTGGTTGCTCCAGTTTCCAGAGATATTCGGACAAGCCTGCGACAGTTGCCGACGGATTGAAGACGATTTCAGCACCATTAAGGCCGAGTGCTCGTGCGCCTTCTGGGAAGTGCCTGTCATAGCAGATGTAAACGCCGATAGTGGCATATCTGGTTTTAAAAACTGGATAACCGAGATTACCCGGCTTGAAATAGAATTTTTCCCAGAAGCCCGGAGCAACGTGAGGAATGTGATTCTTACGGTATTTGCCGAGGTAGCTGCCATCAGCATCGATCACGGCAGCAGTGTTGTAATAAACACCCGTTTGTTCCTTTTCATAAATAGGAACAACAAGAACCATCTCGTACTCTTTAGCAACTTGCTGCAACCTCTTGATGGTCGGACCATCAGGAATTGGCTCAGCAGCGTCATACCAGCAAGTTTCTTGCTCAGCGCAGAAATATGGTCCGTTAAAAATTTCCTGATAGCAAAGGATTTTGACACCCTTCTCATGAGCCTCTTTCGTGAACTTCAAATGCTTCTCGAGCATCGAATCTTTGATTTTTTGAATCGCAGCGGCATCGGTTCCACCTTCTTTGGAAACGATATCGTTTTTGGTTTGTATGAGCCCGCATTTAACGATATTGGCCATAACTACCCTATCTCCTTAAACAACCTAATTACTTTGAGTGATACCAGATTCGAGAATGGATGTTGCCGTCAGGTCACCACATCTTCTCATAGTCACCATCAGCGGTGGCACACGATCTCAGGAGATCGAAATCAGAATTACTTAGCTGCGACTTTGGCAGTAGCTTCAAGAGCTTTCTGTAAGACTTTCAGAGTCGTATCAACGTTTTCTTTGGTGATAGTCATCGGTGGTTTGATGCGAATAACACTTCCCCACAGTCCGCCCTTACCGATTACCAATCCATCGTCTTTAGCCAGTTCAACGATTCTCGCGGTTTCTTTCGTGAGCGGCGTTTTGTTTTTATCCGCCAATTCCATACCGAGCATCAGCCCTTTGCCGCGAACATCGCCAATCATATCGGGGAAGTGTTTTTGCAAATCTTCCATGCCTGCTTTCATGTAGGCGCCGACTTCTTTAACGTTGTCCATGATCTTCTCTTCTTCGATCACTTCGAGAACCGCACAGGCTGTGGCTGCTGAAACAGGGTTGCCACCAAAAGTGTTGATTTGTTGCTTCGATGCTTTTTCGGCAATCTCGGTCGTCGTGATCACAGCACCGATTGGGTATCCGTTTCCAAGCCCTTTTGCCATAGTGATCATGTCGGGCACGACACCATAACTGCTGATTCCAAACCAGTGAGCTCCAGTGCGACCGACGCCGGTCTGCACTTCATCAGCAATCATAAGAACGCCGTATTGTTCCAAAATTTTCTTCACTTCTTTGAAGTACTCATCAGGAGGCGTGATCGTTCCGCCCACACCTTGAATCGGTTCGGCAATAAAGACAGCCGGCTTGCCGCTGGTCTGACCTTGAATGACGCGCTCGATATCCTTGGCACACTCGAGATTGCAATTATCCGGAGTCTTCTTGAAAGGACATCTATAGCAATAGGCATTGGCGGCATGGAAGATCCCAGAAGCCGGCATAACGTCCGGACGATAATTGTGATTGGCGGTCATTGTGCTCGTCAAGTGCGATTCACCATGATACGAATGCTGAAGTGCGATCACCTCATTGCGACCACTGGCGACACGCGCTGTTTTGATCGCCGCCTCGTTGGCTTCGGTGCCCGAGTTTGTAATAAACGATCGGTCCAAATCGCCTGGGGCGATCTCAGCGAGTTTTTCAGCCAGGTCGACCATAGGTTGAGTCATAAAGACAGTCGACGTGTGCTGCAGTGTTTGTGCTTGTTCGACTGTGCGCTGGGTGACCTTCGGATGGCAGTGTCCGACACTGACAGTGACGATACCGGCAAACATATCGAGATACTCGCGACCGGTCTCGTCATAAAGAAATTGAGCTCGTCCTTTGACGAAGTGAGGCGGCTCAGCGTACATCTGCTTCACGCTCGGGAAGAGGTATTTGTCTCGTTTTTTCTTCAGTTCATCTCTGTTCAGTGTAGCCGCCACGCTGCGATCCTCCTGGAATCTAAATTGCGTTGATACTGCCTGTGATGCCTAACGCTGGTCCGCTTTTTTCCGATGTAAACAGCCGTAATTCTTAAACCTACGGCGTCTCGAGTGAAAACTCTCAGCCGACGGATGGCCCATCGCGGCTCGGATTCAGACCGCGAAGTCAGAGACATAACTGAGTCCGGCGCATCAAAAAAACTTGAAGCAAAGCCGCTCCGGCTCCGCCTCTCTGGAGGCGCAACAAGAAAAAACGACTGACTGTATAGAACCCGGATATGCCTAGAGTGAAATAGTACTATCTAAATGTTAAGAACGTCAACAATTCAAGTTTAATGCTTAC
>CAZRMH010000273.1:0-11315 GCA_964600935.1 uncultured Candidatus Obscuribacterales bacterium | reverse complement strand
TCTTCTCGTTGAAGACGATCGAAACCTGGCAGGAACTGTTCAGGAGTGGCTTGAGTTCGAGCATTATCTGGTCGAGTGGGTCGAGACGGGCGTAGACGCCCTCGACATGATGAAGTCCTATAAATACGATGTGGTCGTTCTCGATTTGACCATTCCTAAAATGGATGGCATCGAAGTTTGCAAACACTATCGCGCCCAGGGCGGTCAGTCACCAATCCTTATACTGACCGGTCGCGGTACCGTGCCGGACAAGGAAGTCGGATTCGACGCCGGGGCTGACGATTATTTGACGAAACCATTCCACTTGAAAGAGCTTTCAGCCAGAATTCGAGCGCTTTTGCGAAGACCATCGAATCTGTCCGGTGAGGTTCTTGAAGCCGGCGACCTTGCGCTGGACATTGTTTCCCACCGCGTGACCAAAGGTGGCGAAGAAATTCACTTGCCTCGCATGGAATTCGCCTTGCTCGAATTTCTCATGCGCCACAAAGGTCAGGTTTTCAGCGCCGAGGCGCTTCTCGACCGAGTTTGGACCGCTGATTCCGATAAATCTCCGGAAACCATCCGCACCTCGGTGAAGAAGCTGCGCAGCAAAATCGACACCAAGGGCGAACAGTCACTGATTCGAAACGTTCACGGTGTGGGCTATAAGCTCGAAGAGTAGGCGGCGACAAAGTTCCGAATGGCTTGAGGGCTAAATGAATATTTCCGCACGTCGTTCTTTCTTATATTTGATGAACGAGCTGGTTCGGCAGCGCCAAGTTTTTGGTTTGAACGAAACCAGTTTTATTGAAGCAGAAGCAGCGTCAACTCGACGATTTATCGCATTCGCGATTGCCGCCTTGTTCAGTTTCGGTGCGTCTTGCAACAACGCTCACGCGTTTGGAACTGTTGAATTAGCCTCTGGCGGACCGTATGTTGGAACAGGTCGAGGTCTTCAGCGATTCAATGCGACCTTGCCAGCCAGCTCGGGTAATCGACCCAGTTACATAACCATCTATAACGGTGGAGTTGGCAAACTAGGATTCACTTTTGTTCGAGTAATTCTGACCAATCAAATGCTTCAGAGTTATGGAGCGACCGAGCCTCAGGGGATGGTGCTCGCCGACCGTAACAGCTTTCAAATTAGAAACACTGTCACGAAAGACGTGACCGGCGAATTGGGCCAGGGTGCCAGTCTGTTCATCGAGGCTGAAGGAGCAAGAGGGGCACAGCTTAGCTGGGTTTTATCAGGACCATCCGCACCGACCTTGTCTCCATTGAATCCGTCGGAAACCCTGTCAGGCAGAAACATTACACTTCATGGTAGCAATTTCAGTCCCGTGCCCTCCGACAATACTGTAACCTTCGGAGGCAAGCAAGCAACCGTGGTCTCAGCTACTCGGACGACATTGACAGTAAAACCCCCGGATTCGGTCGAATCTGGTAGTGCCGCTATTACTGTCAGTGTTGCTGGAATGGCGAGCAACCCGATCAATATGGCGGTTCGTCCGATGCCGATTCTGACCGGTCTCTACCCTGCTGGCGGACCTCCAGGCGAGACTCTCATCGTCTATGGTAGAGGCTTCGCACGCCCTCTGCAAGCAAATGTCGTCCGAGTTGGGCCATTCACTGCTCAGGTTGTGGGTGCCACCGATAATGGTGGCTTACGCTGTATCATTCCGAATTGGGGCACCGACTATCAGGGTTTGCCGGTTTCGGTCTACGCAGATGGCGTCCCCTCCAGGAATTCGCTAATTTTCTACCCGAACAACCATATATTTATAGAAGGCAGCGCGTTTTAACGCAGGTCGCCAATTTGATAGTGACAGTAACTGTAATTCTCGAATAATTGATGTAAAACTGTAACGTTGGGATTGCGAATTTTATTCGCCTGGAGTCTGGAAAGTCTCTTTGGCACAGTGATGTACGATATTTTGTCAAACTGAGTCTATGACCTTGACAGCATGACAGTAATGGGTCATAATGCTGTTATGGTTGCGGAACGCAAATCATTCTCTCTAATCGAGCTCAGCGACGAAGTCGCCCGCCTTCTTAACGAACGCGGACTGATAGGTGTGCAGCAAGATCAGCGAGTCTCTGCCGCTCCCGACAAGCGAACAATCCGCTATTACACCACGTTGGGTTTGCTCGATCGTCCAGAAATTGAGGGGCGGCAAGCCAAGTACGCGGACAGGCATGTTATGCAACTGTTGGCGATCAAAGCCTTGCAGAGCGTAGCGCTGCCGTTATCCGAAGTTCAGTCAATGTTGTACGGGCTCTCTGACGAAGAGCTCGACCACGTCATCGAAAAAGTCGCTGAATCGATTCGAGTTAAACAGAATCTGTTTAAGAAGAAGGAAACTCTTAAGTCCACCACATGGCGAGAAATAGTCATAGAGCCAGGCTTGAAGCTTTTTGTCGAAGATGATTGGCAACCTGAGATGGAAGAGTCTCAAATATTCGATCGAATAAAGACCGCATTGGATTTACTCAAGAAAGAAGGTTCCGACGGAGGATCCGTTGATGAGAGAAGCAACGAATAACTATGAAGCACTTGCGTTTCTAGAAGGAATGAGAGACGAGATCGAACGACAACTAGGCTCCCTGCGAGTTGGGCAAGGTTCGAAGACCATCACACTTCCTCTGGATTCAGTAGACATTACAGCACGCGCAGTCGGTCGCGTAGTAGAAGTAACCCTGACCCAAGTTTTTAAAAACCCTTACAGCGAACATCTTGAAGCGGAATATGTTTTTCCTCTGGGCGGTTGCTCGTCGGTCAACGGCTTCAAAATGTATGTCGGGAGTCGCACCGTGATTGGAACGATCCAGGAGCGGCGCCAAGCCCGCGAAGAGTATAACCGAGCACTCTCCGAAGGCAAGCGCGCCTCCCTCTTGGAACAAGAGCGCGACGATGTGTTCACCATGCAGGTTGGAAATATTCCGCCGCAGGAAAAGATTACCGTGGAACTTACTTACACGGAAAAATTGGAATTTTTCGAAAACGGAACCACCGAATTGAGATTGCCTCTGGTCGTGGCTCCACGATACGTTCCCGGGACTAATCTCTCGAGAGAACAGGTTGGAGACGGAGTAGTTTCAGACACAGATCTGGTCCCTGATGCATCCAGAATCTCACCTCCGAGATTGACCGAAGGACTGGTGCCCGATGTGTCTTTAACGATTAACGTTGAATTGACTCCCGAATTCGCGTCCACCCGGGACGGGCGCAACTCGCGCATCTCCGACCTGTCTTGCTCTCAGCATGCTGTTAAAACACGCACCGATGACGGTATCATTCGAATTTCTCTTGCCAAAGCAAACGATCTGCTTAACAGAGATTTCATTCTGCGCTGGCGTCTGGTCAGCGAGCAGATGTCATCGTCAGTGGTGCTCCATCGAATGGCGGGGAAGGGCGCTCGACAAGAAGGCTACGCCATGCTGTCGCTCGTTCCTCCCGCCTCGGCGGGGGTGACCGCCGCCCCACGTGATGTCATTTTTGTGCTCGATCGCTCGGGTTCGATGGAGGGAGCCAAAATGGTATCGGCCTCTCGCGCCTGTGCCATTTTGATGTCGACTCTCGGACCTAAAGACCGGTTTGCCATCAATGCGTTCGACACAGCTTGTGAGTGGTATACGGATGACGCCAATCGGCAGCAGGTGTCTGTTGGAAAGTTTTTCGATGCCAATTTAACTAACCTTGAAAAAGGCATTGAGTTTCTCCGAGCGGTCACCGCTCGTGGTGGCACAGAGCTAGGCATTGCCTTGACGCAATCATTGGATTTGGTTAAAACGAATAATAAACGCAAAGGCAGAGTTCCTGTAATTGTTGTTCTCACCGACGGCCAGATCGGTAACGAAGCGCAGTTGTTCAGTATGGTCCAGCGAACTGCTGGCGATACCAGAATATTCACCGTAGGCATAGACACGGCAGTTAATTGTCCATTTTTGACGAGACTTGCCGCGCTAGGCACAGGAACTGCAAACTTTGTAACTCCCGGGTCGCAGCTCGAAGATGCTCTTGTTCAGGTCGGCCGCGAAATCGGCTCACCGCTGGTTACGGATCTCGAAATCGAGAGCCTCACTGGTGGTGTCACAATCGACGCTCTGGCGCCCTCGCGTCTGCCCGATCTGTTTGCTGGTAGGACGTCAGATTGCCTGTTTCGGCTGAATTGCAAAATTGACTCTGGAGCTGTTGCTCGATTCAGAATCCGGGGAAAGCTGGCTAACGGAAGAAAATTCACCGAAGACGTTAATGCTCAAATGGTAAACGCAGAGTCCATTTCACGACTATGGGCGCGTCAGTATATCAAAGAACTGGAAGACGAATTTCGAGTCAATCCCGGACGCCAGCATACGACCAAACAACAAATTATCGATTTGTCTCTGAAGTTTTCAGTGTTAACCAAGTTCACCGCTTTTGTTGCAGTCGATCAAGCAGAAGTCGTCAACACTTCTGGCGAAGTTCGGCACATCGTACAACCGGTGCACATGCCTGACCAGTGGGAGATGCAGAATCAATCCGGTTGGGGTGGTTATGCTCAACAGCTCTCTTTTGGTAGCGCCGGTGGTATCAATGCTAATTTCTTCCAGACCGGGTCTCAACCACGCCAGGATAGCCGGCGGAGGTCTGAACCGGGTTCTGGATCCCGATCATTATTCGGTTCCTCAACAGGGACCGATGGTTCTCTCAATGGCGTTCCCCAAGATTGGGAGTCGATTTTTACTGGCTCTTTCACCACCTATCCACAAACACCTCAGTCTCCGGAATTATTTGGACAGAGCAATCATTCCGCTCCGCCGGCCCCTTCTGGTCACTCCGCTCCTGCTGCGGCTGGAAACCCGGAGTCAGCTGTGCCGGTTAATCCTGCCTCTCAGGGATGGAACTCGTTCGGCTCGCCATCTGCGGGTTCTCGTGAAAAAAGTAGCAACGCTCAGGTTCCCCCACCCCCGAAACCGTTGCCTCCTTCTCTGCTGGAGCTTGGCCTGAATCCGATGCCGCCGACATCCTCGCCGGCGGGTGGCGACGATTGGAAACAATTGATTCGGTCGCGCTCCAAGTCTACAGCTGAGCCGGTTGTACCATCTCCACATGTGCCTAAGTCGCAGGAACAACAAAATGCCCCTGCCTCGCCACCTCTGTCTGCCTGGTCGACGATGAAAAAGTTCTTTAGCGGTGCAGGCGCTGAAGCGGAGCCAATGCAGTCACCAGAAGGCGCTCCCGTCTCCAGAATTTTGAATGCTCTAAAATTATTCCGGGAAGCCTGGATGGCTTCGTGGACAGAAATAGGCGGCGGGAGTGTACCCGATGCGGACGTCATCGAGAATGCCCGCAAGTCGCTTATCGAGGCACTTGCCGACCATCCCGTCGGTTTCCAGGTTCCGAGATTACAAAAATTCTTACGAACCTCGGCTATTGAATATGTCGCTGCACTTCAGACTTTTGACGTGACGGCTTCGACCCTCTATCAGGCACGTGGGCGGTTCAATCATGGACTTGTCGACGCTATGGTGGAAGCCGAAGACGCCATGGTGAAAGTCCAGGGACGGCAGGGAGCTTTCTGGGAGTCCATCGTTTGAAACACTGATGCCTAGCCAGCAGACGTGTGGATGACTGTAACAAAAAGAGAAGTTCAACGAAGGTCTTTCGTTGAGGTCAGATCCACTTGGGCTTCTCCGGTTACGGATTCCTTGAAAGTACTGAAAAGATGGGTGCCCCCATCACCTATCTTTTAATTCTGAATCTGGTTAACGCCGGATTCAGATTTTTTTTTGAACAATGAAGCAGACAAAGGATGCTAGGAATAAAACATGCGCTGTTACGAGTGTCAGGGCACACGCCCCCGAGGCTTGAATCGACGCCGTTTTGGAACTAATTTACTGCTGTGTCGTCTCCAGGGTTGGCTCTGGTACTTAGAAATTGGAAGCTTGCGAATATTTAAGAGTCGGCGAAGGGCTAAACGTCGGTATCACAAGCGAATTAAAGGGCATGTCTTTATGAACCGGATTCACAGTTTCCAGTATCTCCCCCTATAATAGTTAAACTACCAGTCAGATAGAGAGTATGGTTAAGCGTTCGAGTTCTAGCTCGGGCGATATCTCAGAGGAATACGCAAATATGTCGGAGTTGAAAAGGCTGTTTAATTTCACCACCAGTGATATTCCGAGACCACGCTGGAACGTCCTGGACATGATCAACGTGATCAACAAGGGCACGGTCCCGACGTTGGTGACTTGTGAAGTCGACATGCAGTGGGCTGAGAATCTCCGCGCTCAACTCAAAGAGATGGGCTATAAAACCACTGTCACAGCCCTGCTTCTCAAAGCAATTGCCATCGCGCAACGTTCTCATCCGGAGAGCAGAACCTGCAGATTGCCATGGGGCCGCTTAGTCACATTCCGCGATATCACGGCAGGTTTCACTGTCGAGCGTTACATCGGATCGCAACCTGCCGTATTCTTTGGTGCAATCGAAAATCCGGATACCAAGCCCGTCACTGAGATCGCTAACGAACTGCAATCGTACGCCTCGGCAGATCTGGACAAAGTCGATCACCTGGATATTCAAAATCGCTTCAATAACATGCCATGGCTGTTCCGGAGATTTATCCTCTTCCTGGGCAAGCGCTATCCGGCAGTCCGTCTGAAATATATGAATGCTACGTTCGGTTTGAGCACGCTCGGCAAGTTCGGCGTCAGAATGTTGGTTCCACCAAACGTCACCACTTCGACATTCGGAGTCGGTGCTGTCGAAGAGCGCGCCGTCGTCAGAGATGGAAAAGTTGAAATTCGTCCGATGATGACCCTGGCTCTCAATTTTGATCACAGAATCATCGATGGCGCTCCTGCTGCACGATTCATGGCTGATGTTCGCAGCCTGATGGAAGGCGGTCTGGAAGACTATCTGAAAACTGAGCTCAATTCATATTTCGCTGCCAAACCGCTGGAAGGCGTCACCGTCCACTAGGAATTGCCGCGGTTGATCGAAAAGACTTGCACCGCTGGTGGTGCAGGTGCTCACTCATAGGTTTCGATTGCGTCGAAGAGCATCAGCTTTTAGCGCTCGATACCAGCTTCTGACAGCACTTTCTTGATCGCGGGAAGCGCTTCCAGGGCCGCTCGTTCACCCGCCAGTTCCGCTGTGTGCGCGTCTTTTGATGATTCCGACATCAGTCCGATTCCGGACAGCTCGGGGCGGATTAAAACGTTTGCTAGTTTCGCTTGTTCCTTATCTACATTGGCGAGATGCAAAAGAACGACGCGGCTGCTTACAGTGCCGATCCTCGCGAGATCGCTCTCTTTTACCGTGTCTCCTGGATCATCAAGATCGACTGCGATGACTATGTCTGCACCCATCGCTTTTGCTTCAGTGACTGGAAGATTGTTTGTCACTCCTCCGTCGACATAAAGTCCGTTGTTTATTTTGACCGGCTTTCTTAAAATCGGAATTGCGGAACTCGCTTGCAGTGCGGTGCCCAGATTGCCTGTTCTTAAGGTCGTCAATTTCCCATCGACCAGATTGAGTGCGACAGCGCCAAACGGAATTTTGCAATCTTCGATGTCGGACTCCGATTGAGGAACATATCTATTCAAATAGTTGCGGAACTTGTTACCCTTGTATAGACCGTCATAACCTCGTTTTCCGATCATCCTCGGGATGAGGAAGATCGGCACGGCCAGCACTCTTACATTGATCGGTACGGTTAGATACGAGCGCATCAAAGATTTCTTCGTGAACATCTCTTCTAAATAGGAAATTGAAACTCCGGCGCTATAGAGACCTCCGACGACTGAACCGATGTTTACGCCGGTGATATAGTCGATACGAATTCCTTCTTGTTCAAGAATTTTAAGAACGCCTACGTGAGCGGCTCCTCGCGCTCCTCCTCCGCCGAGCACTAGGCCGACTCTCGGTGCGTTAGACGCCCTGAGTTGGTGCTTGATTGGCTTTGCCGAATCGTTGCCCGGCTCAGGAGGTGCTTCTTGTGCGTTTGCAGCTGTTTCTACACCCAACAGTATCGTCACCGAACTGAGTAGGATAAGAGAAACGTGAAGTTTCGAGAGTAACGAGACACAAAAATTTTGGAGCGATGAGTCGCAAAACTTTGAGTTCGAAGAAACGTAAAAGTCTTCTTGTACGTCACTCACGACTGTTTACGACCAGATCCATTGCATGCGAGCTGGCACAAACATACCCAGCTTGGAAAGTGCTTCGTCGAGGCTGACGTTTTTATCTTTGCAGAAGGACAGCGCTCGGACTGCCTGGTCGGCAGAAAGGAAGCCTTGTTTGTACAGTGAATATGTTCGCAGCGCGAGATACAAAAATGCTTCGCTGATAATGCCCGCTGAAAGCACTTTCTTGCCGACCTTAATCGAACTCGTTTCAGTGTCGCTAATCAAGCCATCGAGTTGAGACTCGCTGGCGACGCCTGATTTGAGCAGCAGTTCGCGAGGGCTGATTGTTTTGGGCGGCACCTGTGCCGGCGGATCGAGTTCCGCAACCGCTTGATAGACCGAGACGTTGCGATCTTTGACCTGGCGCAGCGCTTCGGACGCCTGGTAGGCTCTGAGCGAGCCGTTGGCCACCATGTCCTGAAGGACGATTGCCGTTTCAAGCAGATCGTGAGTGACCAAACCCTGTTCGAGAAGAATTTGTCCGAATTGTTTTTCTTTGACCAATTCGACTTCCAGGCATTCCAATAAATCAGTTTCTGAAACGAAACCCGCCATTGCGATCAATTCACCGATCTTGGCGGTTTGACCGCCTTTCTCTACATAGAGTCCCAGTTCGAAGAGCGCTTGTTCGATGCTGATTCTCCGATGACCGACGGCGGTCAAGGCGTCACGCGCCTGGTCCTGCGTAATTTTGCCGTCGCGAGCCAAAATCAAGGCATTGAGCGCCGCTTGCATCATCCAGCTGGAGACGTCGCGGTTTAAAACCAGAATTCGTCCCGTTTGCAGACCGGTGTCTTGCGCTTGCTGAACGGCACGCCCAATCTGTTCCATCGATACCATCGAGCAAGACAAAAGCAAGTCAGTCAACGGGGTGGTGATTGTGGCTACCCGACCGGTTTTCTTGTGTACTGAGCCGAGCACACCGATGGCGTCCTGCAGACCCATATTGTGCTGGCGAGCCAAGCGAACCGCGCGGACCGCTAGGTCTATCGAGACTGTGCCGTCTTTGACCAGCTGGTTTGCGTCATGAACAATAGCCATTGATGGATCACTCACTAATTTGAGCATGATCAAGGCTTTGTCGATTGAGACATTTAGGGCTTTGCAGGTTTTCTTCGCTTCGTCGAGTTGCTGAGGCGTGACCAAGCCTGTGCCGAGCACCAATGTTCCCAGTGAGTCAGTTGCTTCTTTCCCTGCCATTTGCGCCTTTTCGGTTTCAAGTGAGTCCGTGTGGGACAGGTGGTGTAACACCACGTCCAAGATGTAGTGTACCAACTGTAGAGGGGAGTGAAACGTCGGGTAGTCAACAATCACTCGGAAGTGTGAACGTTTTCCCTGACTGGGTCTCGCCGTTTTGTCGAAAAACTGTTTTGAGGTTAATTGTGGTCGCTTGGATTTTTCCGGACCTGGTAGTTGGTAAAATCTGTTGACGGTCCGTGGCGGATGTTTGACATCGCCCATTGTTCATTGAACTCTTTGATTTTCTTGCTGAGTAGATTGATAAGTCTGAGTGATAAACGCAATGAATGACCGCATAAAGTGGCAAAGAGGTTGAAATGAAGAGCATCCGGCACGAATTCGGTTACTACCGCTATGCCACCATCCACGATGACAAGATAGTTTTCGTTTGCGAAGACGATCTATGGGAAGTGAATGTCGCAGGCGGCGCAGCGAAACGTTTGTCTTCAGGTCGTTCTGAATTCTCCATGCCCCGGTTCTCACCTGACGGCACCATGATTGCTTTGCTGGCTCGTGAGGAAGGTCATCCGGAAGTTTTTATCATGCCGTCCAGTGGTGGCACTCCAACGCGTCTGACATTTCTTGGATCCGATGTTCTAAACATAGCCGGTTGGTCGAATGATAGTCAGCACGTTCACTTCGCCTCGGATGCTCGCTCCGCGTTCTTTAGAGAGGGTGATGCTTACTCGATTTCAGTGGACGGTGGTGAGCCGAAACAAAACCGCTGGGGACAAGTGGTGTCGTTTATGATCGGCGACGACGGTACGATTGTTTTAGGCCGAAATTCGTCTGATCCGGCACGCTGGAAACGCTATCGCGGCGGAACAGCAGGTGAACTCTGGATCGATCCTAAAGGCAAAGGCAAGTTTCAGCAACTGATTCGTCTCAAAGGTAATCCAGTCTGGCCGATGCTTATCGGCTCGCGCGTTTATTTCCTCTGCGATCATGAAGGAATGGGCAATCTTTACTCTTGCCGTCATGATGGAAAGGATTTGCAGCAGCATACGCACCACAAGCAGTACTATGTTCGTTTTCCTTCAACTGACGGCAAGCGTATTGTCTACACTGCAGGCGCCGACATCTATGTGTTCGATCCTAAAACTGGAAAAGACCAACGTATTGATGCAAAAGTACCGGCATCGACTCATCAATTGCAGCGGAAGTTTTCAGACGGTCGCGAATATCTTCAACATTTTTCTCCTCACCCGGATGGCCACTCGATCGGTATAATCGCTCGTGGTCAGCCGATCTCAATGGGCAACTGGGAAGGACCTCCGACTCAGCACGGGCAGGGCAGTCGCGTGCGCTACCGTATGATGGAGTGGATGCCTGACGGCAAACGTTTTGTTGTTGTCAATGATAAAGATGGATTTGAGCGTGTTGAAATTCATTATGCCGATCAAAGCAAACCGCCGGAATTCATTAGCTCGACAGACTTTGGTCGATCTATCAATTTGAGAGTTGCGCCAACTGGAGACAAGATCGGTATCTCCAATCATCGCCATGAACTCTTAACGCTCGATATCGCGAAGAAGAAAATCAAGGTCGTCGACCGCAGTCCAGCCGAAAGAATTTCGGAATTCGATTTTTCTCCTGATGGTCGTTTTATCGCATACAGTTTTGCGAAACATACACAGTCATTCATCATCCGAATCGCTGACCTGGACAAAGGTTCCACGCACGACGTCACTAGGGAAGTACGATACGACACGTCTCCGGCATTCGATCCGGACGGCAAATATTTGTATTTCCTTGGCGCCCGTGAGTTTTATCCAGTATTCGATATGGTGCGTTTCGACTATGGATTTCCAAAAGCGATGAAACCATATCTGGTGACATTGAGGAAAGACATTCCGTCTCCTTTTGTTCTGGAGCCAAGAGCGATTGTTTCCAAAAAGAAACGAGCAGCGCCTGCAGCCGAACCC
>CAZRMH010000272.1:0-11403 GCA_964600935.1 uncultured Candidatus Obscuribacterales bacterium | reverse complement strand
CCTTGCTACAAGGCTCATGAATACTAGTAATCGAAAGATACGCCACCCCATTGACTATAGATATTAGTACCTTGGCTGAAAAAGTCAAGATGGAGTGGTCGATTTCAGCTCGCAGAGAGGCGCTACAATATACCGATTGTTGACTGTGTATATAGTGGGGGATGCCATGCAGCTCGTTGAATGCGTGCCAAATTTTAGTGAAGGGCGCGATCAGAAGGTCATAAATGCCATCGCCGATGCGATGAGAGCGGTTCCGGGCGTAAATTTGCTGGATGTCGATCCTGGCGTCAGTACCAACAGAACAGTTATGACGCTTGTCGGACCGCCCGAAGCGGTTCTCGAAGCAGCGTTTCAAGGAATCGCCTGGGCTGCCAGTTTAATCGACATGCGTAAGCAAACAGGCGAGCATCCTCGTATGGGAGCCACTGATGTTTGCCCGTTTATACCGGTTAGCGGCGTGACCATGAAAGATTGCGTCAAACTGGCGGAACGGCTTGGCGAGCGAGTTGGTTCAGAACTAGGAATTCCTGTTTATCTATACTCAGAGGCCGCGCGAACTCCGAGTCGGCAAAATCTAGCCGATATCCGCAAAGGCGAATACGAGGCCCTTCCTGAGAAGTTGAAAGACAAGTCGTTTAAACCGGACTTTGGGCCAGTGCAGTTTAACGCTCAATCAGGTGCCACCGTCATTGGTGCCCGGCAATTCCTGATTGCGTACAATGTTAACCTGAACACTAAATCGAAAAAGCTAGCCAACGAGATCGCATTTACTATTCGCGAAGCGGGAAGATCGAAGCGCACTGCCGAAGGTGCGATCGAGCGAGATGCAAGTGGCAATCCGGTGATGGTGGCGGGAACACTGAGATCCTGTCGGGCTGTAGGTTGGTATGTCGAGGAGTATCGTCGGGCGCAAGTCTCAATCAATTTGATCGATCCGACTGTTACATCTTTGCACCATGCCTTTGATGAAGTTTCGCGAGTGGCTGAACAGCTTGGAGTGCGTGTAACCGGTAGCGAGATCGTAGGGCTGGTGCCACTTGGCCCTATGCTTGATGCGGGGCGCCATTATCTGAAGAAACAGGGGCGCTGCACAGGAGTCTCCGAAGAAGAGCTGATGGAAATCGCCGTTCAGTCACTAGGACTGGCGGAGCTGGCACCGTTTGAACCTGTTAAAAAGGTAATTGAGTATAGCGTGGTGTCGCCTGTGATGGCGCTCAGAGACTTGAAGGTCGGCGCGTTTATTGACGAGCTCGCCTCTGAATCGCCCGCGCCAGGCGGTGGTAGCGTGGCGGCGCTGGCCGGTTCAACAGCTGCTGCGCTGACGGCGATGGTTGCTTGTTTGACATTCGATAAAAAAGGTTTTGAAAAAGAACGACCAGCCATGAACGATTTGGCTGAGCAAGCGCAGAAACTCAAAGCGGATTTGTTGAAGGCTGTTGACGATGACAAAAATGCGTTCAACAGTATTATCGACGCCAGGCGGCTACCCAAGGGTACTACCGAGGACGCGGTTAAACGCGATCAGGCGATCTTCGCAGCGAATAAAACGGCGACCACTGTTCCTCTTCATGTGATGAAGCTGGCAGCGGCCTGCTTCCCGCTAATCGAGTTGGCTGTCGAAAAGGGAAATCCGAATTCGTTAAGTGATGCCGGAGTGGCCGGTCTAATGGCTTTAGCTGCAGTAGAAGGTGCGTACTACAACGTTTTGATAAACCTGGACGGTTTTGATAAGGATGATAAGAACGCTGGTAGTTTCGTTAGTGAAACGGAGAAAGAAGCGACGATCATTATGGCTAGTGCTCGTAAGGATGCTGAGAAAACACGCGAACGCATTTTATCTCGTTTGAAACCGCAAGTTTCTTTAGTGAAATAAACTCTTTTCGTCGTAAGTACTGATTCGTTGAGGCTTGTTCGCTCTGGGGTTTAAATATGATTGAGTATAGTGGACTGCCCCGTAAAACATAAATTACAAGGCCGCTGGTTATTAAAGTTTAGATAAACCGCTGGGCACCACAGTTGGTGCCCAGCGTTGAAACAACTTCGCGGTTCTTATCGAACCTTGTCGCTCGTGAACTCGCGGCGGACGTGTTCTTCGGCAGACGTGGTGTCGAAGCTATCGATCAGCCAGAACAGCCCGCCCTTGCGTCCGATGACCAGAGGGTCGCCGACTGGAACCGGACGGAATGACTGATTGACGAAGGAGACTTCCCACTCGGGCGCCTCGGTGACGATCAGGATTTCGTCGAACAGTGGGCGCGTCTCGTGAATACGCTTGCGCACGGGCACGGGGATGACGCCGGCGAATTGAGCTTTGCAGGTGACGGTGATGTCGACGGTTTCCCACTGCGCGTAAGAGCTCATCCAGTTTTTCGTGAGGTAGTTGTCGACAGCGCGCCGCAGCACGGGTTCAAAAGCGGCAAAATAGTCTCCGGTCGATTCCGAAGTGCAGCTCGTCGTTTGGACAATGCCGGTCTCAGTGAGACCATAAGGCTTCAGCACGTTAAGAGTGAGTTCGAATTCGGACTTCTTGTCGGTGAACACTGCGAACAGCGGCAAGCCTGCGTCGGGTCCCTTAGGCTTGCGCATGGAGAGGAAGCCCATGTCTAGGCGTTGGAACATGCGGTCGAGGGGCAGTGCTGCGATCTCGTCACGCAGCATTTTGATGCGTGCGTTGAGCGTTTCGACGTTGATTTTGGCGTCTTGATCGGCTGCGCTCAGCTCTTGCGTGCGTCGAGTCAGCGCGTTTTTCAGAGCGCGCTCCTCATTCTCGTTGCTGGTTTTGATGGCGTTGGCATACGCCGACGTCGCCAGGTCTCGGGCTTGTTTTTCAACGGCCATCAACTCGGCGACCGCGCTGGCATAGGACTGTTTCGCCTGGCGGTGAGCGTCTGCGCGTGCCCGCTTGGCCTCTCGGCATGTCGTTTTGTACTCGGTCTTCGCCGCCTGACGGCGTTCCTTGCGGGTGCGCCAGACCACCGAGATGGTAGTGTAAAGTTGCGCGATTGCCGCGCGCATGGATTCTTCAGTTTTTACTGGAGGCTTGATCGAGAAGGCTGTTCCGGCGCCCTTCAGGTCTAGTCGTCCATTGTCGTATTCGGCTTGTTGAGCCGACAGTCGTCCGGAGCACTGGTTATCCTCGTCTTCGGCGGTCCGGCTGATTGCTTGCAGCTGTGCGGTCCCGAATTCGCGTTCTTCGGCGGAGGTGAGGGGGATGCCTGCGAGCAGCTTCACTTCGTCCAATAGCAGCATGTTTCGATCTCCGGTCGGGTGTTCTTTCAAGTAGTGCTTCCCCGACCAATCGGGCACTACTTGTGATGGCTTTCGGTCTCTTCCGAAAGGCGAGCCAATTCGTTCGTTCTTCTAGTCGCTACGAGAGTTCTCGTAACGGATGTTCGTCTATCGATCAGCAAATCTGGCGAGGTGTTTTTAGGTGATTTAGGTTTGAAGTTTCTCAAGACGATTAGAAGAACGCGATCAGAGTCTTGAATATGAAATGCGCTGATTTCACTGGCCTGGCTGCTTTTGAAACAATTTTGATTTAAACAATTGCTCATCGGCCTCGACGAGAAAATTGGATTGCCGCTCTGGATCGAGATTGAGCGTCAATCGATGAACCTTGGTAGGGCATGGTTCGGTTGGTGGTTCTGATACCGCTCAATATCAAAATTGCACTAACGGTAGTACCACTGGTGGTGTGGGCTGGAGGTACTAAATTGAATAGGAGAAGCGGCACCGGAAAATTGGAAGCACGAAATCCGTGCTTCCAGTTGGAGAGAATGGAGACAACGCTGATGGTTAGTTCCCCGTGAAGGTTCGGTCGATGACCAATTCCTTTCGCAAAACCCTGCTAAATAGCTGGTCTTTGCTGATCCCGCCACGCGCGCCAGCCTGAATGAGAACGTCGTTCAGCGATGGAAGTCCGCTGGTTGCGACCACCGGCAGACCCGCTTGGACGAGAAACGAAGTTACCTCCGGTCCGTCCAGCGGGCTGCCCTTCAATCGAAAGTCAACGAACGCGAGTTCGTAGGATTCGGATTTGAAGACGCTTTCGTTGCCGTCCGCGTCCATCAAGATGAGAGTTGCGTTCTGGATTCGCGCTCGACAAAACCAGGTCACACCGTGACCGGTTTTGTCGAAAACGCTCGTCAGAAGTTCCCCCAGGGATAGGTCGTCTTCGACCAGTAAAAGTCTTTTTGATGGTTTCATTGCTGCTCCTGCATAGGCTGTTCAGCCCAGATCGAGATACTGCAGGGAAATCCGTCTTGCCTTAGCTGCGTTGCCAGCCTTTGCCCGACGGGTTGGAGTAGCGCTCGCCGTTGAAGACGAGTTGAAACGTGTAGCCGAGGAACTCTGCCGCCTTCACGCATGCTTGGAAGCGATCGCTGTAGAGCGTGTAGATCAGCGACGGGTCGCACACCCGTTTATCGACAGTCAGAACCAACCCGATTTCGGTAGGACCGAAAACCAGGTCGGATTTCTTGATCGCGAAGTTGGCGCGATCATGGACACCGCCTCGACGGAGCGGAATCCAGGTAGCCCGAATCAGGGTGAGCAACGACAGAATCGCGGCTCGGACCGGGCGAACCCGTTCTTCGTCACCGACGCATTTGTCGGCGAGAACCACAATTGCCCAGGCCGGATCGTTGAACGGAGTGTTCAGCACGATCTGCGACCGGTGGCGGGCGACGATGCGGGCGATGCGGTTGATGACCGGGACCGGCAGGGTTTCCGAGTCGTTCGGCAAGCGTAAGCGACTCAGATATTTCTTCGTCCACTTGGCGCCGGCGTTGGCGTGATCGTCAACGCTGATGGCGCGACCGATGTCGTGCAGATATGCGGCTAGCGGAATGACGACATCGCTGGTCCATTGGTCTAGATAGTTTGCCTGGCTTGCGGAGATCTCGGTGGAAATCTTGCGCGCGAGGTCACGAACTTGACAGGCATGATCAATGTCATGCTTGGTCTGGTGGCTGCTCAACTTGTCCCCGGCTTCGTAGAGTCGTTCGATTTCGGGGTCGGTATAGCAAGCAGCAACAAGCAGAAGTGCTTTTTGAAGCTCCATAGAACACCTTCTGGTCCTTGGGACCGTTGATTTTTGAAAGAGTCGTTGAGCGTGTCAGCGATGGTCGTCGGTTCATTGCCGGATCTGTTCGAACTTGAGAATTCAAGTTTTGGCAGAATCTAAACAGGCAGCGCGGGTGAGTTTCCGATAGAACCTTGAGATGCTTTAAACACGTTGAACACCTAAGGCTTAGCAACTATGAAGGAATCATGACTAGTAACTTGTTGTTAAAGTGGCTCTCTTTACATCGAGTAATGAGCCCCGTTTAACAGAGCGGGTGCAGTTAGCGCAGCTATCGACAGTTGTCAGTCAGGTTTGAAAGCCTGGAAATCGGGTTACTCATGATTATCGAAACAATGATGGGCATAGTTTGATAGACAAGAAAAGTTGGTCCTGTACCACTTCGATGAAGTACCAGTTGGTAATATAGTTCAACTCTCCCAACCAGGCTCTTTGCAAATCATGACCAAGAAAACTTCTAAAACCGCCAGTCGCAACAAGCCCGCAGCTCGTGCAGCTAGTTCTGCTAAAAGCAAAAGTGGGCGAGCCTCAACGGCCACGAAGGCTAAACCGACAAATGCTAAGCCTGCTGCGAAGGCGAAAGTGGCGACTAAAAAAGCGACGACAGTAAAAGCGACCACCGTAAAAGCAAAGACCTCTCCAGTTAAAGCAGTAAAAGCAAAATCTCCTAGTCGAGCCAGTGTTTCGCAAACGCCGCCAGTTTCGAAGGCGCCGGAAAAGCTGCCCGGATTTCTAGGTCTCTCGGCAAAATATGCGTCGTCTGCTAGCGCACGCGTTCACATTATTCCGTGCCCATACGAATACACGACAAGCTACGGTAAAGGAACGAGCAATGGTCCAAAAGCGATTTTGGAAGCCAGTCAAGAAGTCGAGTTATTCGATGACGAACTCTGGACCGAGCCATTCAAGGTCGGTGTTCATACAACCGATCTGGTAACTTTAGACAAGGTCGAAGCGGGAGCTACTGAACCGTTTCAATCACTCTACGATGTCGTGAAGCCTCTGGTCGATAACGACAAATTCCCGCTAATTCTCGGTGGAGAGCATTCGCTAACTCTGGGTGCTGTGCGTGCTTGCGCGGAACGCTTCAAAGATCTTTCTGTTCTTCAAGTCGGTGCCCACTGCGATCTTCGTCCTTCCTACGATGGCAATCCATACTCGCATGCGTCTATCGGCTACAGGCTTTACGAGAACCTTCCGAAGCCGCTGATAACTCAAGTCGGTATTCGTAATGTGAGCTGGCAAGAAGCTCGCTGGATGGAAACTGAATCTCCGAAGATCAACATCTTCTGGGCTCGCATGCAAGACAAGTGGAATTTCAACGAAATCGTCAACACGCTTTCCGATAACGTCTATCTGACTATTGACGTAGATTGTCTCGATTCCAGCATCATGCCATCTACGGGCGCGCCGGAGCCAGGCGGAATGCACTGGTATCAACTTATGGAACTAATCAAACATCTTTGCGTACGCAAGAATGTAGTCGGAGCCGATATCGTCGAACTCGCGCCAATCGCCGGACTGCATGCACCAGATTTTTTGGTGGCTAAGCTTGCTTACAAATTAATCGGATATCGATTTGCTCTTGAACTCGGCGTGACTAAAAAGTATGTTTAGTTGTCAAAAACGGGAGTGTTTTGAGAAGTGCTGTTTCGGACGGCGTCGCTCTCTTTCGCGCATAGTTTGTCGACGACATGCGACTTTCGGGTGAAATATGATTCGTGGATTTTCAACCGCTAGCGGTTGAAAATCTTGGTTGACGCAATTGAACCCTGGTGTTTCGTCGGGGCGACGGTCTCGAGTGTGCTGCGGCTCGTCAATTTTCAACCGCGGTTGAAAATCTTAGGTGACTCATTAACCCTGGTGCTTCGTAAAAGTGTTCGGTAGTTTCGGGTGCGTTGTGGCTCGCCAATTTTCCACCGCGATTGAAAATTTCCAGGATCCCAACAATTTGCCAGTTCAAATTCGCAAAAATAAGAGAGACCTTTCGGTCTCTCCGTAATAATTTGATTGCTAGCCGCTATTTGTGTGACGTAATTCAATGGTCCCGAATTTGGGAAATTCACCTCCGATTGTCTTATCACTGCTATCGTTAGTTCTTTATAGAAACAACTCGAACACCCCTGCCGAGTTAGCCAATCGTTGAGCGACCTGGTAAGTCTTTTTTGGAATCACCCTCATAATTCCTCAAAGTCCCGAGATGAAATCCTTAACAACACCCCTGCGTCTTGGACATCTCGCTCATCGTTTGGTGTTTGAATCTACACGCGATAAAAAATTTCTGGACATAATTTTGGAAATTAATTGCAGTTAATTTATGAGTGAGAAAAACTCAAGCTATCAAGACTGGATGAAAGAGGCTCTCGGCGAGGCGCGCCGGACATTGGACCGTGGACCGCATCGGGCTGACGTGCCTGTGGGTAGTCTAATTCTCAAAGATGGCGAGGTGATCGGACGGGGGCATAATCAGCGCGAAGAAACCTGCGACCCGACAGGGCACGCTGAGCTAATCGCGCTTCGCGCCGCCGCTAGAAAGTTGGAATCGTGGCGTCTGACCGGATGTATTTTGATTGTGACGCTGGAGCCTTGCGCCATGTGTGCCGAAGCAATTATTCAATCGCGAATTTCTACACTGGTTTTCGGCGCTTATGATCAGCGAGCCGGCGCGTGCGGTTCAGCTTTTAATTTGTTCGTCGCTGGTCGGAGTTATCCGTTACCGGAGATAATCGGAGGTATAGAAGAAGAAGAGTGTGAGCGTTTGCTTGCCGATTTCTTCAAGACTGTCAGGAACAGGTACAAATTGCCTTGATGAAGAAGACGTTGTTACGCCGAATCGCGATTGCAACCTTACTGGCGGTGGCTTGTGGTGGCGCTCGTGTTAGTGCAGCAGAGCCCATTAAGCGGAGCAGCATTCCGACCGACAAGCGTTTGAAAATGATATTCGATAATTTCGTCGAGTTTCGTTCTGATCTGGCGCTCAAACATCTTGGACCGATTCTCAGGGCCCAAGCCAAAAAGGGATTGGGTCTGCCTCAAGAACGGCTAGCGATGGCCCGTTTAATGGCATTGGTTGGATTTGCCTATCTCATCGATGACAATTATCTTGCCGGCTTAAATTCTGTTATCGCAGCCCACAAACTCTGTCCTGATGATGCTCACATCAAATGTATGTTGGCTGGTCTGTATAGAGAATTACCCGATTTCGCGGCGGAAGATCGTCTGGTGGATGAGCTAAAGGCGATTCCGGAGGAGAAGCGTTTTTCCTACCTGTATACGACGTTGGCGAAGAATGCACGACGGAAAAGTGATTTGCGACTGGCTTCTGAGTATTTGGAAAAGTCGGAAGCGCTTGATATTGAGAAGCGCCAAGCCAGTATGCAACTGTTTTTTGCGCGTATGTTGGTTCAGGCTGGTTTAAATTCTGCTGCTGTTAAACGTTTTAAAATTGCCGCTGATCGCACGGAGAATAAATACGAACGTGAAATCATGCTGGCGAATGCGGCATCGATTCAGTTTGACGATGAGGCTTGTGAAGAGCATCTTCGTAAGGCCAGCAAAATCTATCCTGCCGATCCGATTTGGCGATTAAAACTTTCTGATTACTATTTTCAGCGTGGCAAAGAGAAAGAAGCGATTGCGTTGGCGCAAGAAGCGCTTGGCTGCAAGCGGTTTTCAGTTAGCGCTTATTTGAAGCTGGCTCGTTTCTACCTAATCAAGCGTGATTTTGAGAAGGCACTGTATATGGTGCAGCATCTGGAGCGTCGCACACGAGTTACCGCTGACACTCTTGCCTTCAGGGGCGAGGTTGAAGCGGCGCGCAACAACAGAGTCAAGGCCGAACAACTGTTTAAACAGGCTTTGAAAATGAACCCGAATAACGCCAATACCTATGAAATCATGATCGCATTTTATTCTACGGATCCGAAAACGGTTGAGCGTGCTGTCAAAGTTTCTGAAAATTATGTCAAGGAATTGCCGCACTTCTGGCCGACTCATTTCGCTGAAGCTAAAGCATGTGTTTCTGCAAAACAGCTGGTCGCGGCCGAGAAGGCGGCCTTACGGACTCTGGCGCTTCTTTCGGTTTATCCAAAGGACGATCTGAATTTGTACACCTTGCATCGCGCTGGAATCGCGCACTCGATCGTCGGCACTAAAGCATTGCTTGTAGACGATGATCTGGAGCGGGCTGCCAGTGAAGCAAAATTGTTCAATCAGATGAAATTCAATCCCGATTTGCCACCATATTTGCGAGTAGTGATGCTGCGACCTGAACGAATTTCGTTTAAAGCTGGGCTTGGACTCAAGGATCCCATGATCTTCGTAGCAATAGCTGATATGTTGCTGGAAAACGACTACGTCGATGAGGCTATAGCGCAGTACAAAAAGGCACAAGCTCTAGCCCCGGACAATCAAGCCGTGCGGTCTTATTTGATTCACGCATACTCTCGTAAGGGTGATTGGAGTGGTGCGGCGAATGAAAATCTTGCATTTTCTCAAACACTCGTCAACCAAGTGCCCGGAGCAATCGAAGAGTGGCGCAATGGCAAGAAGAAACCTGCGAAAGGCTCGGAAAAAACCGCGCAGCCTGCTCGATGAGAAAACTTCAGGCACAAAAACAAGGCGCCATCACTGATGGTGCGCGATTAATCTTCGAGCAGAACTTGGTTCCAATCGCCAGTCAGTTTTTCGTTTTCGGAAACCTGGATGACCTTCCAAGAGCCAGTAATCATGCCGTCAGCGCAGTCGTCGAGGTGGCGAGCTTGTTCTTCTCGGTGCGTGCTCTTCAGTAAGTTGGCATAGCTTTTGAGAATGGAAAGAGTCTCTGGATGGTTTGGACCAAACAGTTTCTGCTTCATCGTCATGCCGCGCTGATAGAACGTTTCCGCTTTGTCGTATTTTCGTTGAACGTGATATAAAGTCGCCAAATTGTGCAGCGCACAAGCCAGATCGGTGCTTTCTTTTTGAGGACCCTGTTCGAAAACAGCGACAGCTTGACAGGAGAGATTTTCGGCTCGAGGATAGTCACACATTGCGTAATATAGTTTTGCCAGGTTGCTGGCAGCGTGTCCTACTGCCGGATGGCTTTTGCCGAGTACGCGTTGTTTAATGTCAAAAGATTTTTGAAAACAGCGTTCGGCATCTTTGAATTGCTCGTTTCGCAGAGACAACTCGGCGATGCTTTCCAGGGCGTAGCAGTGATCGGGATTGTTTTCGTCAGCGCCGCGCGCGGCCGGTAGGCTCATGATCCAGATTCGCAAAGCTTCCATCATGTCGCCTTTTTGGATTGCTCTTTCCGCTTGCGATTTGTATTCGGCAAAGCTCAGATTTATGCTCAGTGATGCGTCTTCTGAGGCTTGTGGTGGGCGAGGTGTTGAAGGACTATCCAGCGTGCCCTCGGAAACGTGCTTCTCTTGCTTTTGATACGCACCAGTCTTTCGCCACTGTTTCTTGGTCGGCATGCTGGCGCTGGTCATCAGGCGCGAGGCTTCCTCCGGGCGACCGATAGTTTGCAACAGGTCAGCATAACTGCTTCTCAGTTGTTGAACGTCTGGATGCTGCTGTCCGAGAGAACTCGATTTGATTTCAAGGGCGCGCTTATAGAGTGACTCCGCGTCAGCGAAATTGTTTTGCAGATGGTGAATGCGAGCCATATTGCCGGCAATTGCGCCGACGTCGTGATGGTCTTCGCCGAGGACTTGGATGTAAACTTGGAGTGCGCGGTTACCGTAGGTCAAAGCTTCATCTAGTCTGTTGAGAAACCAGAGGCACTCTGAGAGTTTTTCAAGAGTAAACGCCAGGCGGCGATCGTCTTCGCCAAAATCTTCCGCCTCTTGAAGAGCGAGCAACCAGGTTGCTTCTGCGAACTCGTATTTCCCTTCCAAGGTGGCCTTGTCAGCGCTGGCGACGTGCTTGTTCCAATCGGCAGATTTTCGGTTTGACGCTATCGACATAATCAGAGTTGGGTGCGTGAGCGGGTTTGTCGGGGTAAGTTAGCGAGCGGTTCTACAAGGGAACCAGATTCCGGTGACACCATCGTTTAAGAACGTAAATCGATCTTACCCTGATCCATGGCATTCACGCCAGATGTAACGACGAACAAAGATCTATTAGTCGCATGATGTAACTTGTTGGCAAGCTGTCTGTCCCGTCATCGGTTGTTGTAATGATTGGTTCGACCGTCGTAAATTCGCATCTACTGCGCAACTCACGAAGGGACTCGTTCGCGACGCTTTGGCGGTTCAGTGGCGAATAAGCGTGTGCCGTTTGTACGAGTTCACTAAACCATGTAGGAGGTTTTTAAGAGGGACCAGGTAAAACCT
>CAZRMH010000271.1:0-11405 GCA_964600935.1 uncultured Candidatus Obscuribacterales bacterium | reverse complement strand
GGGCGACCACCATATATCGGCAATCAGAATCCCAATCACGTCGGAATTCCTGATTGGTTGTTGCTACTAGTGAGCGAAATCTCAACACGCTTTGGCGACAATCTCGGCGCTACCAATCCGAGAGTGCCATGGTCTGCCGATGATCTCGAAAAGATTATTTTGGAGGGTGGTTTGCCATCTGATTCCATGGTGCATCCGCTTCTCGACTCGGACTACAAATATGCTCTGCGCGGTCGAGTCGGTTACTATCAAGACGACCGTAAGAGGTTCGGCAAACTGTTCACAGGATTGAACGATTACCTGGCGCGTCATGTCGAAAAGGTTCGGCAAGAGTTACTCGAGGCGAAGTCGGAAGAGCGCGTCAAAGCGCTGGAAGCGCTCCGCGAACTAGAATTCGATTTCGGGTTGATAGCCGACCTGTTGGTTCAGTTCGGGACAGGGTCCTCGAAAACAGTGAGGGAAGCAACGCTGCCATCGTTCAGAGCGAATCCCGAAGTTTTTCGATCCCAAATCGAAGCTGCTCTGAAGAACGGCTCTGCCAGCGAGCGCAATGAAGCTGTGATTTTGTTATGTCGAATTTATGATAATGACTTTGCCGATACTCTGAAAACACATTTACTCACCGAAAAAGCTGAGCGTGTCAGGCAAACAATTGAAAAATATCTCGCCGTTCCGACGGATCAGACCGATGATGCTTTGACTGAAATCGCTCCCGTTCAGGTAGAACTCGGTCCAGTGCCACTCCCGGACAATGTGAAAAAGGTTTTGCGCGAGTGTATCGACGAAGCGTATCGGGAGGCAAACAAGCACTATGAACAGCAGCAGGTGGCGTGGAACGCACCAAACAAACCACTCTACATGCAAAAGCCTGTAAAGCCAGAAGCATTGTCCCAAAAGGAATTAGACCGAGCACTCGAGTTTATTGAAGGGTCCAGCCAGGACTCAGTGTTTCCAGCAAAACTGTTTCGATACGTACATTTTATTCCGAAAAAAATCAATGATTGTCTCACACCACCGGATGTTAGACTCGCGCATGTCGTGCGACTGATGTATGGATTGAGATTTATCCAACAGCAGAAATATGCAATGACAAAACGCTTTTGGATGTCCAATGCTGCAATGCTGGAAGACTACAGAGCGAAGTCCAAAAACTCATTCGGTCTGCGAGAACTTGACGCGGTCACTTCGACCTTACCCGATTGTCAATCGGGACTAGTGGCGAGCACCTATCTGGGCAATAACAGTTGGAGCAGCTTTTGCGATTGGGAAGCTGAAACCGTTTGGCCCATCTTCGCCGAGCGTGGCGACCTGCTCAAGAACTGTCTTTCACCGGATAATCGTAATGACCATTGGAGCAACAGAGAAACGGCATTTCAAGTGCTGGCTATGTTTCCCACATTGCCCTCACAGTTTATTCCACTCCTCTGGGAATTAGCTCTGGGCGAAGGAAAGTCGGAGAGACGACTCGCTCAAAATGCACTAAATACGGTGCCTGGAAAAGTTGAGAAAATTATTCTCTCTCTTGGCGATGGAAGGCAAAATATTCGCACGGCTGCTGCGGAGTGGCTCGGTCGACTTGGTGATACGTCAGCGATCGAACCTTTGAAGACAGCGTTTCAAAAGGAAAAAAACGAACAGGCTAAGGGAGTTATAGTGCACGCACTAGATCTGTTGAATGCCGATGTCGATGAATTTCTCAACCGCGATAAATTGCTCGAGGAAGCGAAAGCAGGGCTCGCTAAGAAGATGCCTAAGGGCATGGAATGGGTGCCTTTGGACAATTTGCCTACTATCCATTGGAAAGACAGCGGCAAAATCGTTGATCCGGAAATCGTTAAATGGTGGTTTGTTCAGAGCGTGCAACAGAGGACGCCTGTCTGCGGACCGATCTTAAAAAGGTACCTGGAGATGTGTCAGCCGGCCGATGCAGTCAAACTTGCCAGGTATGCTCTATCTACCTGGATCGAGCGTGATACTGCCACCATCTCCCATGAGGATGCCGTTGAGAAGGCTACCAGAGAGGCAGACCAGCAGTGGGCTTCATATTCTCAAAACAAGTATTGGCTGGACTCTTATAAAAGCAGAGACGGTCTCTATAAAGTGATCTACAACAGTCTGATGAGCACTTGTCTCTATTCCGCAATCGATCAAAAGGGGATGCTCGCAATCGTTTCCGCTGCCGGTGACGGTGATTGCGTCAAGATATGCGAACAATATATTCGTAAATGGTATGGCAATCGAACTGCACAGTGCAAGGCGCTGGTCGATGTTCTCGCCTGGATCTCTCATCCACTGGCACTACAAGCGTTGCTTTCGATTGCTAATCGTTTCAGGACAAAATCTATCAAAGAACTTGCCGCGGAGCACGTTAAGGCAGTCGCTGAACGTCGAGGATGGACTATCGATGAACTTGCGGATCGCACCATTCCTGATGGCGGTTTTGAAATACCCGTCGATGACGATGGTAAACCACTTAGTGATAAAGCAGTCCTTGAAATCAACTTTGGACCACGCCAGTTTGTAGTATCACTCAACGATCAATTGGAGACCGTGATCTGCGCAAAGGGCGAAACCAAGCCGCTTAAGGCATTGCCTGCTCCTGCCAATTCCGATGACGAAGAGTTGGCAAAGGCCGGCAAAAAGGAATTTGCCGACGCTAAGAAAATTACAAAAGAAGTAGTTAAGCGACAAACTGAGAGACTGTACGAAGCGCTGTGCACGCAGCGAGCGTGGAAATTTGAGGACTGGCAGCTTTATCTCGCCAAGCACCCAATAGTTGGCAGATTGTGCGTGCGACTGGCTTGGGCTGTTTTTGAACCTGGTGAAACTGAGGAGGAGCAGAGTAAATTTCTCGGCGCGTTCCGTCCGCTCGAAGATGGCTCACTGACCAACGAGCAAGATGAGCAAGTGACATTTTCAAATGAGTCGATAGTGAAACTTGCGCATTCCTGCAATATGCCGAGCGAGCTTGGCGACGCTTGGATGAAGCACTTCGAGGATTATGACGTGACGCCGTTGTTCGCGCAGCTTGGCCGACCAGTCTATGTCGTCCCGCCAGACAAATTGAAATCGACTGACATCAACGATTTTGTCGGTTACTTGACTACAACATTCAAACTAAGAAACCGAGCAGTGAAACTGGGCTATGTGCGCGGTGAGGCCGAGGACGGCGGTTGTTTCTATGTGTACAAGAAGGCTTTCACATCGCTCGAGATGCAGGCTGTCTTGGAGTTCACTGGAAGCTGTTTACCGGAGCAAGATGTTCCTGCGGCTATCCAGGATCTGTATTTTGTTGCCCTGAAGGACAGCACGTACTCCTGGTCAAGCAACAGAATTCCTTTATCTAAAGTTCCATCGGTGCTACTCAGCGAGTGTTATAACGACGTGAAACAAATTGCCGCTGATGGAAGCGGTTTCGATCCCAATTGGCAGGAGAAATCTTATTTCTGATGAGTCAATCAATAAAGCGTCCTGAAATCTTGCGAGAACCAGTGGAAACTCGCTTCGCCGCAGAACTCGAAGCTCTGGCGCGCAGCGATACCGGAAACCGGCCGCCAGGCTGGAACCTGAGTCCGAAGGCTGTTCGAACTTTTATTTTGGGAAGCGATTTTGCTCAGGGGAGAGCTAAGAAACCTGATTCAAATGAATTGAAGATCTCCAGGAAATTTCACGGCGAGACTGCAATGATCGATCGAGCGATTGTCTCGCTGATGAGCAATCGGGGACTCCTGCTGGTTGGGGAGCCGGGTACTGCCAAGTCGATGTTGTCTGAATTGCTCGCGGCCGCGATCAGCGGTTCAAGCGGACTGACAATTCAGGGCACCGCCGGTACTACCGAGGATCAAATCAAATATTCTTGGAACTACGCTCTATTACTTGCCGAAGGACCGACTCGAAAAGCTCTTGTTCCTGCCCCCCTATATCATGGTCTATCCCAGGGACGGATTGTTCGCTTTGAAGAAATCACAAGATGTCCGCCAGAGATTCAGGACACGATGATTAGTGTGCTGAGTGACAAAGTTCTCCACATTCCTGAATTGAAAGACGATGAGAATGTCTTATTTGCAAAGCCTGGATTCAACGTGATTGCCACGGCTAATACTCGCGACCGAGGCGTTCATGAAATGTCAGCCGCACTGAAGAGGCGTTTCAATTTCGAGACTGTGCCACCAATTGCGGACAAGCAATTTGAACTCGATCTCGTTCTTGAACAAGCCAAAGAACTGCTTCATAATGTCAACGCAGAAGCTCTGGTCGAAAGAGAAGTCCTCGATGTATTAGTGACAACATTCGTCGATCTGCGAAAAGGGCGCACCGAGGAAGGTACTATCGTTGATAAACCGTCGACGACTATGAGTACTGCCGAGGCCGTGGCAGTCGCGTTCGCAGCCGGGCTTGAGGCTTGCTATTTCAGCGATGGCAAATTGAAAGGCGAGCACCTTGCCAAACAAATCGTCGGCACAGTTTTAAAAGACTCCGAAGAAGACGCAAAAAAAGTTCGGCAATATTTTGACGTTATTGTAAAAGTTCGCGCTAAGAAAAGTGAGCACTGGAAGTCATTCTACGATGGTCGAGGAATACTCGGTAACTAAGAATTGCCGGGTTTGTATTGGCTTAGAGGACAGAATCAATCTTGAGTGGCGAACGTGAGTGAAACCAAGGTAGAGCGAAATATTGGAACCGATGCCACTCGTTCACCGGAGCAGGTGGTGGCGGAACTCTTGCCTAAACTGCGAAGCGAGCGTGTGACGTATTTTCCCGTTCGCCACCACTCGCCGGCTTGTGCGGCCTTGATTGAACAGTGGATTTTGGAGAATCGCCCGACTTCGATTCTCGTCGAAGGACCGTCGACTTTCACCTCTCGTATTGACCTGCTCACCGACGAAAACTGCAAATGTCCAGTAGCATTATTCACCAATTTCGTAGATAAGAAGGATCGACTAAAGACCTTGCTAGAAGGTAGCAAAGGAAAAAATGGATCCGACGTTCCCCAGGACGCTGAACAGTTAGTGAAGGAAGCGGAACAGCTTGAGAGGGATGCGGAGCGGCTGGAGAAGGATGCCGTGCTTCTGCACGAAGCTGCAGAACAGTTAGAGAGAGATGCGGAACGGCTGCGGCAAGAATCGCATAGTCAAGATGAAGGGGAACCTCCGGACGCGCGTGCGGATAATCAAACCGAGAAGGAACATCCGAACAAAGAGCGCGAGAACGAAACAGCTCCAGATCATATTGGACTAGACCTGGGCCCACCACGCTTTGCTGCATACTACCCATTTTGTGACTACTCACCAGAGCTGGTGGCACTGAGAACCGGACGCAAAATCGGCGCCCGGATGAGATTTATCGATCTTCAATATGGCGAAATGATTTTGCATCAGTTTCAAACACTGAAAGATCGTTCCGACGAAATGATTCACATAGATTCACTCGCTGAAGATGCGCACCTAAAGGGCAGCAACTACATCAACGCGCTTGCCAGGCAGTTGGGCTGCAGAAGTTTCGATGAACTCTGGGATCATCTTTTTGAAGCCAGTCGAGAGGACTTGAGTACGGATGCATTCATAGATCGTCTGGCTACTTATTGCGCGATGGCTCGGATGGAGTATACCGACAGGGATCTGGAGCGCGATGGAACAAACGCTCGCGAAGCCTGCATGGCAGCTGCAATTGTTGAAGAACTCGCCAGTAATGGTGGAGGAAAGATACTTGTAGTTACCGGTGGGTTTCATACTGTGGTTCTACCGGATCTGGTGGAGAAGAAAACTAAGCGACCCAAGAAGATCGAGTTTTCTGACGAAGAGCTCGGTGTCTGGTTGATGCGATACAGCTTCGACAAATTGGACGCTCTGGCTGGTTATTCCGCCGGTATGCCCTCTCCTGCTTTCTACGATCGTCTCTGGCACTCGGAAAGAAACGTAGACGATCCAGAGAGTCGGCAAAGCAGATTTGAACGAGTAGGTGCAGACTTTGTTGTTGAAATCTCCAGGTTGACACGCGAACGACGATTATCAAATTTGATTTCCACGCCCGATTCGATAGCGGCCGTGCAAATGACAAAACAACTAGCAGCGCTGCGTGGGCATCCCTGGCCTATGCGCGAAGATGTGCTGGACGGTATCCGATCCTGCTTTATCAAAGGCGAAATCGCGCTTGAGGGTGTGGGTCTAATGCGTCTGGTCAATGAAGTCCTCGCCGGAAATCGTGTCGGTGAAATTCCAGCCGGAAGCGATCTTCCACCGATTGTCGATGACTTTTACTCAGAAGCAAAACGTTTTCGCATTTCTCTGGAACGGGTTGAGAACAAAGAGTTCGCACTCGACCTCTACAGGAACGCCAACCACCGATCGATGAGTAGGTTTTTTCATCGACTCAATCTGCTTGAAGTTCCATTTGCTCGTTTTATCGACGGTCCAGATTTTGTGTCTGGCAGACGACTCGAACTGATCATGGAAAAGTGGGATACCAGCTGGTCTCCCAACGTCGAGAGCGCATTGATTGAAGCGTCCATGTTCGGAACGACGATTGAAGAGGCCGCAACGATTAGACTGCGACACCAGATATCGAGGTTGGAAGACAGCGCTCAGGGACGCTCGAGTGCTGCCGCGGTGACTCTGTTGGTGCGCGCGTGCAGGCTGGGTTTACACGCGCAATCGAAAGCCATGATACCGCTAATCGATGTCCACATCGCAGAGGATCCTCTGGTGTCATCTGTGGTATCGGCACTCTCACAACTTGAACTGTTGCAGCAAGCCCGTGAACCACTCGAAGCCTTTGATATCGAGGCCGTTCCTCGCTTGATGAAGGCGGCCTATCAAAGAGCCTGTCAACTTTTGCATGACGTGGCTCGCTGCCCGGACCAACATGTCGATGAGTTCGTGAAGGCACTTCAAAGTCTTCGCGAAGTGCTGGCATCCCAAAGTGAAAACGAGAGTGACACTTCATTCGATAGCGATCTGTTTTTCCAAGGTATGAGAGCAATTGTCGATTCTCCTGCTCATGAATCTCAATCTGTTCTGGTCGGAGCTGCCGCCGGTATACTTTATGGTGAGGCACGGATCGATGATGCCGAGCTGATCGGCATCGTCTGTGGCTTTCTTGGTGGCTCGATCGGCGATCCTCGAAAAAGCGCAGGTATTTTGCGTGGACTGCTAACCACCGCCTGCGAAATCGCCTGGCAGGTAGCCGAGGTTATTCAGGCAATCGATTCGCAGTTTCAATCATGGGATGAAGAAACGTTTTTAGAATTGCTGCCGGAATTGCGCCTCGCGTTTGCATTACTAACGCCGAATGACATTTCGAAGGTGGCGGAAACCGTTTCCGATCTGTACGACGGAGAGTCGCTTGGTGAGCTTGTCCACACTGAGCTCGATGAAGCTGATGTTCAATTTGGATTATCTCTAAATGAGATGGTAATGAAGGCGTTGAGAGCAGATGGGTTCGAATCGTGAACGAAGAGAAACGAAAGCTATCACATAAACAGAACGCACCTGCACTCGACAGGTGGCGATTAGTGCTCGGCAAATATGCCAAGCCGAAGATGCCATCGTGTCTTACTCCCAATCAAGAACGGATGGAAAGCGCTCTTGAGTTATTGTATTCACGTGAGTACAAGGGGCGCGGTGTACGGCAAGACGCACGCATGGGACCGGGTTCGCTCGATCCGTCTCAACTAAATGTGACAAAGTGGCTGGACGAAGTGAAAGATTTGTTCCCTAAGTCTACTTGCGAGAAAATTACCAAGCATGCGCTTGAGCGATACGGCATGGTTGACCTAATTAAGGATGCTGAAACTCTCAAGAATATGGAACCAAGCACGGACCTTTTGTGTGCAGTGCTGTCGCTCAAGGGACAAATGAAGGGGGCTGTATTAGCTCAGGCTCGGAGCCTGATCGCCCGTGTGGTCGAGGAGATCAAACGCAAGCTCCTGTCCGAGATTCGCAATGCCCTGGCTGGAAGAATCAATCGTTTTTCCCATAGCGCTTACAAAACTGCGCGAAACTTTGACGCACGCGATACGATCAGGCGCAATCTTAAGAACTGGGATCCGGAACGGCGCCAACTGATCGTTAGTGAACCGCGATTCTTTCAGCGCGTGCGTCGGCACATGCCGTGGGAAGTGATTATGTGCATCGACCAATCCGGTTCCATGGTGAATAGCGTAATTCATTCCGCCGTCATGGCGGGCATTTTTGCAGCACTGCCAATGGTGCGCGTGCGCCTGGTGATTTTCGATACCTCGATTGTTGATCTAAGTGAACATGTCAACGATCCTGTTGAAGTATTGATGAGCGTTCAACTCGGCGGTGGGACCAACATAGGACGGGCTGTGCAATATTGCGAGCAACTCGTGAGTCAACCAACGCGCACGGTGCTCGTTCTCGTCACCGACTTCTGCGAAGGCGCCGATCCGCGCAAACTAATTTCTGCCGTTCGACGCCTCCGTGAATCAGGTGTAAAGCTGATTGGTCTTGCCTCGCTGGATATGGAATGCGCAGGATGGTATGACGAAAAATTGGCTGGTCGCCTGGCCGCCGAAGGCATGGAAATCGCCGCCCTCACTCCAGTTGAACTGGCAACCTGGCTGAGCGAAATCATGCAGAGGAGCGGTTCATGAAAGAAGCGGATCGACTCCAACTGGCGCGAATTCTCTCCACAGTAGATGAGAATTTCTTGATCGCTCTTTCGAACAAAGGACTAGTTCGACGGGCACAAAAGGATCTTGAAGGTGTCACTCTTCAAATCGAAGAGACCGAGGATGCCATAGTCGTGCGAGGTTCCGACTGGACCGTCTGGATGCCTGCCAGTGGTCCGGTCAAAGCGAAAGACGACACCATTGCCACGGGCATCACCAGACAGATTTTGTCCGCGACAATTTATCTTTGCGAGCACTGGTCCACGAATGTGCTCTCTTCAGGGTCTTCCAGCGACGGTTCCCAAACAACTAATCTAAAGACACCGCAAACGGTGCCTGAACAAGTTCTTCAGCAAATTGATCAGCGTTTGCGAACGTCTGAAGGTGGGACTCCGCTTGAGTCGGAACACGTTTCACCGCCGACGTCGCAGGTGGCTGATAGAGGAACTCCGCAACCGGAAAAAGTTTCGTATTCAGCAGAACAGAACTCACTGAAGGTAAAGGAATCGTCGGATACACTGACTAAGGTGAGTGGACCAACCATGAAACCGCATCCGGTGGCGCAGATATCGGATGAAGGTGAGAAGCTGAAAGATGCTCTTTTGTCGATTTCCGTCGATGAAATATCAAAGTGGGCTGGTAAGAAGCTCGTCGGAGATCTGATTGTTTTGTTAAACGAGTCTTTGGAGATCGAAGTCGAATGCCATTTAGGTGTGACAATCCGTTTGCCGCAACCCAAAGTTGAAATCCGATTGCTACCCACTCATGAGCGCGGATTGAAGCTGTTGGACCAACTGTTGTCGACCGCTCCCAAGGCGATGCACAAAAAGTGGATTGCCACTGCTCTTCTAGTATTGAATCGCAAATCCGGAAAAAGCTTGCAACTCTCATCGTCGACCCGGGTGTCAGTGCAATCGCCGAGAAATCAAATACAGGTTTTGCGAGAATCCCGGAAACTTTTAGAAAGCATCCTGGATAATGGCGTATCACATCCTTCATCGAGATTAATTGAGCGCCTTTTCACACTTTCTATTTCGGCATCGATTGTTCAACTGCCTCGCCTATCACATCTTTTGAAAACGTTATCCGATGAAGTTTCACACCTGCTTTCAAGACATGCTTCCGCCGATACACAACGATTGTTTTCATTAATGAGCTGGACGTATTCGCTCGTGAAAGCATTGGAAAAACATGCTGCGCAAAATGAAGTGAAAGATTCACAACTTGTCGACTTCCCGCGTGAGCTGGCTGGAGTAGCGCGCTCTCAGTATGATCCGGTCGGCGACATTGAGCTTATTGGCGCGGGCGCGTACCATTGGCAAACGGCCTCAGGTTACCAGGGCCTGACTGTTCTATTTTGGGATCGAAAGGACAAACGTTTTCTGACATGGTCGATGAGCAGACCTGAGTCGACTATGAGTAACGCTGATGTAGAGAGTGCCTATCTCTTCGATTCAATTTGGTCGGGAGGCTCTCCACAAAAGCTGTCTCGTTCAAAGTTTCTGCTAAAAAACGCGCGGGTGAATCCATTCGGCAGGCTATCCAGCGGACAGCAGACCACAGTTGAAAATGTCTCGAAGAGCGACTTCCAGTCGGATACTTTTGAGGGACGATCGTTTTCGAATTGGCGTATGGTTCGAGCGTACGCCGCTCAACAATTCCCGGTTGGGCTCAAGATGCAAAATCCTCTCAATCGACTTGTGATTTTGGAAGCAAAATCATGGGACGATCGTTTTTACGACGAAATGCATCAGCGATTCTGCTGGGATCTTCGAGACGACTCGGGTGAGTCAATTCGTCTGACAGTCCCCTGGAATGACTGTAATGAAAGAGCGATAGAGTTTCTAGAATCGCTGAAGCCTGGACTCGAGAAAATCAACAGAGTTGTGGCACGAGTCGAATTTTCAACCACTGGTTTACTTTTTGAGCCCATCTCGATGCTCAGCCCTGGCACCAGGACTGGTGACACAGTTTTAAATCCCTCTTTCGACCACACACTAATAGACTCGAAGCAATCAGCTCTCTTGTTACGATTGCGACAAAAGTTCGGGAAAGACAAGATCGCAACGTCGATGACCGGAGATGATGACTGGGAAGAATTGCAAAACTTCTTCGACATCAATCAAAATGTGCCACCACATATTATAAACGCGATTTCCGAAACAGAAGGAATCCTGCTCCAAGTAGCCGAATCAGGCACACAACGGTTGAATGAAAAAACAAGCAAACGCTTCAAAGAACTCGGGGAAAAACTCTCGCATTCAGGATTGCTAGCCCTCGGTGAGAGCATCACGTCTGTGTCAGTACAAAACTCACCTGCGCAGTCTGTCCTGTGGTCCGACTACTTATGCAACTTGCACAAACAAACACTGAGCCTTGCTGCCGTTGGATCGAAGCAATAGTCTTGTGGGAACACTGACTCGCTTCACGGCTGGTTTTGCGCGGGGGTCAGACCAGCATTCATTCCTCCATTCTAACCGCTCAGATCGTGCCGATAAAGTTCGATCGGCAAGCCGCTCTCAAAAGAAGATTTTATACGGAGAAGACGGCTAGTTTGAATTGCATTCATGGACTTAAACAAGCCTCCGCATGCGAATCTTGCGGTCATTGTTTGTTGGCAAACTTGACCTCATGAATTTCTCATATCTCGATACTATGCTGAGCCGATAGTTCAGACGACTAACCTTCCCAAAAGACCCTCTGTGGCTCAGTGGAAAAAAATCGTCGTTATTATTTAAGGAGATGCAAATGGTGGATTTTACTCAAGCAAGTA